>JAYSUQ010000282.1:0-7821 GCA_043718985.1 Bacteroidota bacterium
ACATTAGTTTGAGAAGAAAGACTTGCTGTAATTGATGGGCATGGAGAATTAAATTCTAAAGCACCCGCGTCAGGATTGCCAATTCTTGTAGCGCCAGATTGATCTTTTATTGGCGCACCTGCTATAATACCATTATTAATTGCAGGGCTTGTAGCTTGTAGTTCAATAGTTCCTGTAAATCCCCCGTTATTAGTTAAACCACTAACCGAGTATAAAGGATTGGTATTAATAAAATCTCTGGTGTTAGTAAATGAAGTTGAGTAAGTTGCATCTCTATTAATATTACCGCCGCCACTAATAATAGTAAATTTAGCATCGCCAAAAATGTTAGACCCACCTGTACTACCAAATAGATTGTTTTTTACGTTTACTGTATGACCAGGAAAATCACCCTCTTGCCAAGCTATATCGGCACCGCCGCCAGAACCCGAGTTGTTTTCAAACGTGCAATTAGTAATATTACTTTGCGGGCCAGGAAAGCAATCATAAAATTTAAGAGCGCCGCCTTTACCAGCTGTGTTTGAGTTACCCGAAAAGGTACAGTTTACAAAAGTACCAAACGTGATAATATTAACAGCTCCGCCTCCAGAAAAGCCAGCAGAACTCGTATTATTATTAAATGTGCAACCATAAACATAATGGTAAGGGCCGTAAAAGCTCATTGCACCTCCACTATTTGATGCGCTACAATTTTTAAAAGTAGAGTTTAAAATAACGGCTGGTATGTTGTTTGAATTAGTAGTACCTAAAGCACCCCCTCCATTAGTAGATGAAAGATTAAAAAATGTGCAATTTTCAATTTTTAAGGTGTCTGTATTTGAACCAGAAGTAACTGCTATACCTGCCTCATCTGAATTTGAGCTTGTATTTTGTAATACGATGTATTTAAATCTGCATCCAACCGATAGACTAAAAATAGTGTTTGTACCTGCCGAAATACTTGGCGAGGTTGCTGCTGTGGCAAAAAAACATAATTTTTTATTTAACACAATTTTTGATGATAACGTAATACTCATAGCCGAACCAAACACAATGGTATCGCCCGAACTTGATGATGTAATATGTTGCCTTAACGTATTAGCACCTGCATCGGCATTGCTTGTTACGGTGTAGGTAGTTGCATTGGCTATAGTAAAACTAAGCAATAGCGGCAAAATAAATAAGTTGATTTTTTTCATAGTAAATAATTTTAATAATTTTTGTAAAGATGTGTAACATTTAAAAAGCACACAATAGCGGTTTTCCCTAAAAATTCTCTGATATTAAAAATGAATTAAAAAAACGCTAAACGGTTATAAATACCCCAATTTAGAAGCTTCGCGTACCATACCCGCTACGTTTTTCACCTCTAATTTTTCAAATATTTTTTTGCGATGGTTTTCTATCGTGTTCACACTTAATGTTAATTGTAGTGCAATATCATTCGTTGTATATTCTCGAGATATGAGTTGTATAATTTGTATTTCTCGTTCAGTTAAATTACTTGTTTTTAATTGATGGTATTTACTACTTAAAAATTGATAATCTGTTGGCAAATAAATACCATTATTAGCCACTGTATTAATGGCACTAACCAAATCTTCTATTTCTTGGTTTTTGTTAACATAGCCTTTTACGCCCAATCCCAATAAATTTTCTACCAAAATAGGGCTTGATAATGAAGTAAACGATATAATTTTAATAAACGGAAATTTTTTGTGAATATATTCATATACCTCTAAGCCCGTTACATCATTTGCCAGCACATCAACTACCGCAACATCTACGGTGTGTACTTTTAATTTATCAAAAAAATCAGTTTTAGAAATCGATGTAAATATTAAATCGAAATTGGCTTGCTCTTTAACACAAGCTATTAAACTTTTTAATACAATAGGGTGGTCTTCAAAAAGGGCTATACGAATCATAGTATAAATATAAAACTACCGTTTTAACTTGTTGTAGTGGTTTTCCGTGCAATAATTTATTTTTATTAAAAATGTATTGTAAACGTAGAGCCTTTGTTAGGTATATTATTTTTTACCGAAATACTTCCACCATTTTTTTGCATAAGTTCAAAACACAAATATAAGCCTAAACCAAAACCACTTTCGTTATTGGTTCCTAAGCCTGGCGATACCTGATTGGTAAATAATTTTCGTATTTTTTTTTCATCAATGCCTTTGCCCTCATCGCTAATTAATAATTGATTATTTGTGTATGTAATTTGTATGTTTGATTGAGGGTTACTAAACTTAATAGCATTGTTTAATATATTACGAAACACAATTTTAAATAAAGTATTTGGAAACAAAATAGCCGTGTTAAAGGGAATGCTTAAATTTATAACGATGTGTTTTTCGTTTAACTTATGTTGTAATTGTTCAACCGTGTTATTTATTTCAAGTAATAAGTTAGTTGTATTTGTATTTGTATTATTTATTAAAAGTTCTGTTTTTGCCCATTCTAAAAGGCTATCTAACATATCGTTAGATTGGTTAAGCTGCAAACCTATATCATTAACGTAAGCAGCTACTGTTGGATGTTCGCTTTTTAAAAACTCATCTTTACTCAATAATAATTTTAACGACATAATAGGTCCTTTAAAATCGTGAGATATAACCGAAAATATTTTTTGATTCAACACATTTAAACGTTCTAATTCTTTATTTTTCAAATCAATCTCTAGTTTTTGAGTTTGCAGTAGTTCATTGTTTTTTTTACGTTGCGTCGAAATTTTAAACAAAAAATACGACAAACTAATAAATAAAAAAATGGCTATAATGCTTGATATTAGTGCAATTTTTTGTTTAGATAATGTTTTTTCCTTTTCACTATTAATCAATTTTAAATTTTTATTTTCTTGCTCTTTAAATTTCGATTGGTATTTTACATCTAACTCATTAAATTTTGCATCGTTTCCAATTATATTTATTTTAGTATTAATAGAGTCTATTTTGAGTTTTATATCAATAGCCTCCTTATATTTTTTATCATTAAACAAAAACTCAAAATAGGTTGATAAGCAGGATTGTTTAATAACTAAATTACCACAACTATCTGCCTTTGCAATGGCGTTACAAATAATGCTATAAGCCATATTGTTATTATTTAGCTTGTGCTGAACTTTTGCAATTTTTGATTTAAGATCTAAAACATCACACTCTTTTTTAAAATTTAAGTAAAACGTTAAAGCTTTATTGTATTCATCTAAACTTAATTTAAATTGTTTTCTTAAATAATATACGTAGCCTAAAATTTCATAATTCGAAGCACTTGTATAATCATCTTTAGGACTTAAGTGTAACTTAGCCCAATTGCAATAATAAAAAGCCGAATCAAATTGTTGTTTTGTGAAATATGAATTTCCTATTAAATTATAGGCATTAGCTTTTAGCGAATTGGCATCTACGTTTGTAGGCTTTAATAAAGCAATGGCCTTTTTAGCCTCTTGATATCCTTTTTTAAAATTTCCTTTTTCGGTTAAAATTTGCGCATAAAATAATTGCCCCCAAAATCGTTCGGTATTTGTTAAGTCTTTTTTTAATTGATAATTACTCAAACAAATAATTGCAGAATCGGGCTTGTTTTTACCAAAGTAGGTTATAATTTGTTTATACAGTTTGTCAACCTTTTCGGTTTGACTATAAAGTGTAGATGAAGAGATACTCAAAAAAACAAAACACGTAATGCTTAAACGAAATATTTTAGTGAATTGGCTCATTTATGATTAAATAATTTATTTATTATAGTTGTTAAAAGTAAATATTTTGATGTGTTTTAACACGTAAAACAGATTAATATTCAATAAAATTTAAAAGATAAATCTTTTTTAATTGAACTTAAGTCGCTACACATTGCTGTAAAAATGTCGCCAATAATTAGCCAATTCTTATTCATTTCGGCTTTAATGTTTAAAATTTTGTTTTTAATCAAAATGCATTGATTAAAAAAAGGTATGCAATGCAAAAACAATTTAGCCAGTCAACACTGTATTAAAGTTTTTTACTGCATCGTAAAATTAATGTATTCACATATTAGTGGTAAATAAAAAAAGTCGTTGTAAATTTTACAACGACTTTTTTTTAATTATTATTTTCTAAAATTAGTTTGCTAGCAATGATTTTCCAAAGCGCTTACGTTCGTTTTCTTCTAAATAAATTTTACGTAAACGAATAAATTTTGGTGTAATTTCAACATACTCATCGCCTTGTATGTATTCCATCGCTTCTTCTAAACTAAAATTAATTTTTGGAACAATTCGCATTTTATCATCAGTACCTGATGCACGCATGTTTGTTAATTGTTTTTCAGTACAAATATTTACCACTAAATCATCAGGGCGAATGTGCTCACCAATAATCATACCTGGGTAAATTTCATCACCTGCTTCAACAAAAAACTTACCACGATCTTGTAATTTATCAATAGAATAAGCTACTGCAGTACCTTTATCTTTACTAATTAATACACCAGCAATACGGCTAGGAATTGGCCCTTTCCAAGGTTCGTAGGCTTTAAAACGATGCGCCATAATAGCCTCTCCAGCCGTAGCAGTTAATACATTATTACGTAATCCAATAATACCACGAGCTGGTATTTCAAATTCCATATGTGTTAAATCGCCTTTAGCTTCCATCAACATTAAATTACCTTTACGTTGTGTAACCAAATCAATTACTTTTGATGAAGATTCTTGAGGAACATCAACCGTTAAAACCTCAATTGGCTCCGATTTTTTACCATCAATTTCTTTAATAATAACTTGAGGTTGGCCTAATTGTAACTCATACCCCTCACGACGCATAGTTTCTATTAATACAGATAAATGTAAAATACCTCTACCGTAAACTAAGTAAGAATCAGGTGAACCTGTTTCTTCAACGCGCATGGCTAAGTTTTTTTCTAATTCTTTAAATAAACGATCGCGTAAATGACGAGATGTTACAAATTTACCATCTCTACCAAAAAATGGAGAGTTGTTAATTGTAAATAACATACTCATTGTTGGCTCATCAATTTTCATTGTAGGCATAGCTTCAGGTGCATCAAAATCGGCAACGGTATCACCAATTTCAAAACCTTCAATACCTGTAAATGCGCAAATATCACCTGTTTGTACTTCGGTAACTTTAACTTTACCTAAACCATCAAACACATAAAGTTCTTTAATACGCGATTTTTGAATACGGCCATCGCGTTTAACAACACTAACAGGCATTCCTTCTTTAATTAAACCACGAAAAACACGCCCTACTGCAATACGACCAATAAAAGCCGAATAATCTAACGATGTAATTTGAATTTGTAATGAACCAATACGTTCTGGTGCAGTTGGTATGTTTTCTAATATTACATCTAACAAATGGGTAACATCTGTAGTTGCTGTTTTGTAATCAGGACCCATCCAACCATTTTTACTCGATCCAAATACTGTAGGAAAGTTTAATTGGTCTTCTGATGCTTCAAGATTAAAAAATAAATCAAATACTTGATCATGAACCTCATCAGGACGACAGTTTGGTTTATCAACTTTATTAACTACAACAATTGCTTTTTTACCAGCAGCTATTGCTTTTTGAGTTACAAAACGAGTTTGAGGCATTGGGCCTTCAAAAGCATCTACTAATAAAATAACACCATCGGCCATGTTTAATGTACGCTCAACTTCACCTCCAAAATCGGCGTGACCAGGTGTATCAATAATGTTAATTTTTGTTCCTTTATAAGTTACCGAAACGTTTTTAGCTAAAATGGTAATACCACGTTCGCGTTCTAAATCGTTATTATCTAAGATAAGCTCTCCAGTTGCTTGGTTTTCGCGAAATAAATTACACTGGTGTAAAATTTTATCTACTAATGTTGTTTTCCCGTGATCGACATGGGCAATAATGGCAATGTTTCTAATTTCTGACATGTTATTTTTTTTGAGGGCGCAAAGTTACAACTTTTTATTTCAAAGAGCAATTAAATTATTGATTTTCAGTGGATAAATGGTATTTATTGTCAAAAATTGAACCCGAAAAAATATTTTTTCGAAAACTAACAAAATTACTTTTGTGTTTTCGCTGTAAATAAAAAACCTTCACTTAATTTTAAGTGAAGGTTTTTATTAATAAATTAAATTTTAGAATTATGCTTTTGCTTCTTGAGCCGCTTTAATTTTAGCTTTAATGTTATCTGTGGTTGTTGAGTTTGGTCGTTCTATTGCCGAACCTGTTGCTCTATCCCATACTAAACTTGCTAATACACCCAACGCGCGCGATACACCAAATAACACAGTGTAAAAATCATACTCATGCATGCCGTAATGCGACAATAATGCTCCAGAATGAGCATCAACATTAGGCCAAGGATTTTTAATTTTACCTGTACTTTCTAAAATTGGAGGCGCTACTTCGTAAACCATTTGCACAATTTCACAAATATCGTCGTGTTTAATGTATGTTCTGTAAAAATCTTGTTGTGCTGTAAAGCGAGGATCTGTTTTGCGTAACACAGCATGTCCATATCCAGGCACAACTTTACCTTCGGCTAATGTTTGTTTTATGTATTCTGCAATTTGTTCTTTAGTTGGTAATCCGCCACCTAAATTTTCTTTCAACTCCATTATCCAACTTAATACTTCCTGATTTGCTAAGCCGTGTAAAGGGCCCGCTAAACCATTCATACCTGCTGCAAACGATAAATATGGATCGGATAATGCAGAGCCAACTAAATGGGTAGTATGAGCAGATACGTTTCCACCTTCATGATCTACGTGTATTGTTAAATATAAACGCATTAAACGTTTCATATCAAATTCTTCGTAACCTAACATGTGTGCAAAATTTGCAGCCCAATCTAATTTATGATCTGGTTCGATATGAACTCCATTTTTATATTTACGACGATAGATATAAGAAGCAATTCGTGGTAAACGAGCAATTAAATTCATTGAATCTTCATACACATAATCCCAATAATCTTTTTTACTAACACCTTTTGCATAAGCTTTTGCAAAAACACTTTCTGTTTGCATGGCCATAATACCAATAACAAATTGTGTCATTGGGTGCGTATCTGTAGGTAATTTTTCAATTACATCAAACACATGTTTTGGAACGTTACTGCGCTTTTGCCATTCGCCAGTAATAAAGCTTACATCGTCTTGAGTTGGTAACTCGCCAACTAACATTAAATAAAATATGCCTTCGGGTAATGGCTCAGTGCCACCTGGTGCTTTGGGTAAATGTTTGCGTAACTCAGGTATTGAGTAACCTCTAAAACGAATTCCTTCTTCAGGATCTAATTTGGAGGTTTCGGTAACCATACCAATCATGCCTTTCATGCCTTGATAAACTTGAGCTACAGTATATTCGCCCAATTTTAAATCGCCATGATTTTTTATAATATCTTTAATTTCGGCAGCTAAGGGCACTGCTTTTTCGCGAAATTTATCTTTTAATCTATCCATCGTATTGTTTGTTTAATAACCTTGTAAAATTATGAAGTGTATTGATTTAAACAAATTAATTTTACGTTATTTTTAAATTAATTTGTTTGTTTTTATTAAAATAAAAAAGGTTGTCTCTATTAATGAGCAACCCTTAATAATTAACATTAATAAATTGTTATTGAGTAGTGAGAACGAGATTTGAACTCGTGACCTTCGGGTTATGAATCCGATGCTCTAACCAACTGAGCTACCTCACCATTTTTTTTATTAAAAAACTAATCCGATGTTATAACCATCCCGATAGCTATCGGGAGAACTACCTCACCATTTTTTTAATGTAAAAAGAACTATTTTAATCAATTTTATTTCTCAAAATAAAACCCTTTGTGTTTCAAAGGGTTTTA
>JAYSUQ010000283.1:0-7774 GCA_043718985.1 Bacteroidota bacterium
TTTGTTAGCTATTGAATTATTAAATGCGGCGCAAGCTATTGAGTTTAGGCGCCCACTAAAATCATCTCAACAAATTGAAAACGTATTAACTGATTTTAGAAAATTAATACCGTTTATTAACGACGATAAAATTATGTATAAAGAAATGGAGGCAACCTTACAGTTTATTAAAACATTAAACGTGTAAAGCTGTTTTTTTAGTTACACGTTGTTTTAAATTAGTTAAATTAAAATGGAACAAAAGTTAAGCCAACCATAATTCCAAAACGTTGGCTTGGGTAGTTTTCCCAGCGGTAATAGCGCATACTGGCAATGTTATTAAAGTTTACAAAAAACGACATCATTTTACTATAACGGTATTCGGCACCTAAATTTATATCGCCAATACCGTTTAATAATTTTGGTTGATAAGTTACTTCGCTTAAGTTATCATTTAAACGAGAGCGAGCATACTGATTACCAATTATAAATAAATCGCCTTTTATAATAATTTTACTTTTTAAGTTATAAATCCCCGAAAAGGTAATATCAAAATCGGGTTTGTGATAAGCACGGGTTAATGTTTTTGGCATGTATTTATAGTAATTTCCTTTAGCTATAAAATGTATTTTTTCTTTATACTGATATTTAGCTTGTGCAGATACTGATATTAAATCGGTGTTGTCATAAATAACATCATACTTATTATTTAGTGTTAAATTTTCTTTATAATTAACAACAAAATAATTTAAACTATCAAATAAGCTGTAAGCTCCTTTAACATCGTAGCTTAATTTCGAACTTAAGTTTCCTTTTAAACCAACAAATGCATTTAATTTATTATGTGTGTTTTGGTAATTTAATTTCGATTTAATAAACGGATTTTCGGTTGTTAAACTACGCATCGAGTTTTTTTGTAAACCACCATTTACACCAATATAAGGTATAATAATATTATCATACACATCGTATTGCGCATTTAATTGTGGATAAAAATAAAACTTACCACTACCAACATTGCTCATTACATCAAGTGCTGCGGCTAATCCAATATCGGCGCGCCATTTTTTGCCGTGAGCTTTAAAATAAGGGTTTAATTTTATTATCACATCAGTTATAGTATCTATTGGCATTTTGTTATTGTAATAATCTGCATCAAAATTTACAAATAACTGTTCTTTATTTATAAATGTATTAAACTGAGTATTTAATTTAATATTGTTTTCGGCAGCATAATAACTATCAGCCAAGTTGTAGTATGCTACTTTTATAGTATGATTTATTTTAGAACTATCTGTATAATGGCTTTGCACATTTACTGTGGGTTCAAATAACTGGTAACGTTGCTTTGTATAATCTTTTGTTAATTTATTTTCTGTTGTATCATATCCGTAGTAATGTATGGCATTTCGTTTATAATTAAACTCGCCTGTTAAGGTATGTTTTTTATAAAATTTTTTCGCAAACAGTTCGCCTTCATTATCGCTAAAACCACTGTAACCAACATTTTTTAAGTGCGATGCAGATGATAGGTGTTTAAAATGTAAGCCATAAACTTCTTCTTTAGTTCGTAAACTATTAATCCAAAATTCACCATAAGGTGTTGTATAATTACCAAAACCTACTTTTAGTAACGAACGGTATAATTTGGCTAACGGTTCGTTTTGCATTTTAGCCGCATCTATTGGCAATACTTCGTATTTAGTTAGTAATGCTGCCGATTTGATTGTATAATTTATATTAGCTATTTTTTTTACAGTATCGTTTATCTCTGGTAAATCACCAAGTTTAATAGCATCTTTAATTGTTGGTTCAAATTCGCTTTTGTTTTCAACGGTAATGCCGTTAATACCACCTGTAGTTTGTGCTGTTAAGGCAACAACATAACCTACAAATAATATTACTAAAAAAATCCATTTCAAATTACGTAGCTTTCGTTTTTGCGCACATTGCGCTTGTTCATACATATAGGCATTACCGTATTTGTTCGATTGCATAATGTTTTCACTTGTATAATTTCTTTCTTCCTTCATTTTTATACGTTTTGTGTTTACTTTTCGCTTCAGTTTTTATTATAATCAATCAAAAATTACTCCCCTTTATTTTTATTTATCGAATCGGTATGTTGCTCAAATAATTCATCAAATAAATCTTTATCTGCTTTTTGCTCTTTAAATTCTACTTTCATATTTTCATTATTTGTTGGTGTAGAAATGGCTCGCAAACTTGTTTTTTTATTTTTTATTTGTTCTAATTTTAAAGTTGCTTCATCAACAAACTCTTGTTTTGGCTTACCATCTATTACTGTTTGTAGCATTAGTTCTGCATCATTATAATCGCCTTTTGCAACATACATGTCGGCTAACAAAATCATACCGCGGCTATTCCAATCATCGTTCGAGTAATCGTAACTTATTAAACTGTTAATTGTTTTTTCAACATTTGTGTAATCTTGTTTGTTAAAATAAATTTTGGCTATGTGATAGTATGCCTCTGCACCAGTAACATTTTTAGCTGTTTTACTAATAGTTTTAAATTCAATCATTGCATCATCGTAGCGTTGCAATTCATATAACGATTTTGCTTTATCATATTTAGCTTCATTAGTTTGTTGCGGTGTAATTTTATCGGTAGTTAAAACTTTGGTAGCAAAATCTAAAGCCACATCATATTTTTTTAATATAAATGCACTTCGCATAGCACCAATTCTACCAGTTAATTTATTTGTAGGTGTTTCGGCATACTCTTCTAATTTTTGATACAACGGTAAAACCTCTTCATATTTTTTATCTTTATACAATAAGTACGTTGTTTTTAATAAAGCAGTTTCGCTGTAAATACATCGTGGTTTTGCATTAATATATTGATAAGATGGTAAAGCTTTATCAAATAAATTTTTACTATAAGCGCATTCGGCAAAACAATAATGAGCTTCGGTAATGTATTTTCCGTTAGGATATTTAGCAATATAACTTTCAAATTTCGGTAAGGCCACATCATAATTTTTTTCGTTATAATATGCTTCTTTAGCTGCTTCGTATAATGATGATTCTAATTCGCTTGTATTTAATGGGTTTCCAACTGATGTAAAGTAGCTTTCCATACCTGCAATATCTCCTTTGGCTTCAAATATTTTTTTTATAAAAGGGAGCACTTCTCTAGCTTCTTCACTTTTCGAATCTTTTTTCACTATTTTATCAAAGTATTCAAAAGCCTTATCATCTTCTTTTTTGTTATAATGCACTAAGCCAATACCTGCTAACGATGAGTTTACGTAAGATGAATTTGGATATGCATCTAATACTTTTTGATAGTAAACAATTGCGTTATTACCATCATTTAAATCTTTACTGTATGTTTCAGCAGTTTCAAACAAAGCTGCGCCTAGATAATTTGATTTTGGATATTTTGCAATTAATGATTTTAAGTCGTTAATTTTTTCTGTATTATTTTTTAATAAACCGCTACATAATGCTTTTTGATAAGTGCAATAATCAACATCAAATATGCCTAAATTAATAGCTGTTTTATAATAATCGGCAGCTTGTGGGTAAATTAAATTCATAAAATAACTATCTGCAATTCTAATGGTTGCATCGGCTACTTTTTTACTATCGTAGCTATTTTTGGTTAATAAAAATTTACGAAACGATATGTTTGCATTATCATAATCTTTTTTATTTTTTAATTGAAAGTAAGCATAGCCAATGTTGTAATTACTCAAATCGTATTCTTTTAAACTAATGCTACCTTCGTTTAACTGAAACCCTTTCCAAGTTTCTATAGCTGTTGCATAATCTTTTTTAATGTAAGATATTTCGCCTAACCAGTACAACGCTTGTGCATTGTAGGTTTTATCTGCATTTATTACTTTAGTTTTATTAAAAAACGTAACGGCACTATCTAGCTCAATGTTATTAAAAAACTCAATAGCTTTAAAGTAGGTTAATTTTTGATAGGTTATTTTTAAAATAGGATCAATTGGTTGTATTTTTTCTATAGATGCAATAGCTTGCGAGTAATTTTTTGTGGTTGAGTAAACATTCACTAAATAATTATAAGCCTCTGCTTTGCGTAACGATTGTGGGTATTGTTTAATGTATTTTTGAAACGCAACTACCGCATCATTGTATGGTGCAAACGATAATTCGTAACATAATTTCGCATAACTATACAAGGCATCTTCTTTAATATCTGCATTAAAATCCATATTAGTTGCGGCATAAAAGGCGTTACGTGCCTTTGTTTTATTGGTTGTTTTAACATAACAATCGCCTAAATGATACCAGGCATTTTGCGATAAACTATCCTTATCGGTAGTTGCTTTTTCAAAAAACAAAATCGCATTTTTGTAATCTTTGTTTTGATAATAACAATAACCTAGTTCGTAATTTCCTTGTGGGTTAAAGCCCCCAGCTTTTTCAGCTTTTTTAAAGTATTCTATTGCGTTACTGTAATCTTTTAAATTAAAGTACGATTCGCCAATCATTCTATTTATCTCATTTTCTTTTTGCACATGAGCCGTATCTAGCAACAATGCAGGTCCATTTTTTATAACATCAACGTATTTATTTTGTGTAAAATAAATTTGTGTAATGTAGTAAGGTACAATAGGGGCAAATGTTTCGCTATTTTGTAAGCGGGTAAAACCTTGCACAGCAGTTTCGTAATTTTTTTGCTGATACATAATGTGCGAGTAATAATAATTTGCAGGGTGCGAGTATTTATTATCTACATCTTTAATTTCAAATAAATCGAGCTTCGCTTTTTCATTATTTTTAGTTGCAAAATAACTATAGCCTCTTTTAAAATAAAGTTCAGCTAAATCATCTTTATTTAAATCATAAATATCAACTTTCTCTAAAAAATTAATTGTTTCATCATACTTCTTTTTTCTAAAATTAGATTTTCCTAAATAAAAATTAGCCCATTTAATTTTAGTACTTTCTGCATGGTTTAAAATAAAATCTTTCATTCGCCATTCGCCATCTTTATGAAACAACTCTATAGCGCAGGCTGCGGCATAGTATTCGGCATCTACTTTTAAAAGTGTGTTACCTTGCGTTAAACTTAAATAATCAATAAACGATTTTTGAGCAGCCGTAAATTGTTTTTTATCAAATAAATTAATACCAGTTTTGTATAACATTTCTTCATCTAAATACAATTGCGTTTTTTGCGAAAAAGTAATTACCGAAATCATTACCAAAAGGGTGCTTAATAAAAATCGTTTTATCATTGTATGTGTTAATCTATATTTATTAATTTAAAAACAGTAAGGACTCCAAAAATTTATTTAAAAATAACGGTAAGTTATGCTCGCCTAACACATTGGCGTTGTAGTTATTAACGCTACTGTGTTAAAACATAACGTATTACAATTAATAACCGTAACTATTTAGGCACTATTTTTAAATAACTATATTTTTGTAATTATGACTACCGATTGTGTAATTGAATTTAATAACGCTACTATTTTTCAGGGAGAAACACCTGTTATAACAAACCTTAATTTATGTTTAAGTAAAGGCGAGTTTGTTTATTTATTAGGCAAAACGGGCAGCGGTAAAAGTAGTTTGTTAAAAACAATTTATGGCGATTTGGCTTTAACCAATGGTGTTGGCGAGGTATCTGGGTTTAAGTTACACCAATTAAAACGAAAAGAAATCCCTTACTTACGCAGAAAATTAGGAATTGTTTTTCAAGATTTTCAATTACTAAGCGACAGAACTGTTTACGAAAACTTACGTTTTGTAATGCAAGCAACAGGCTGGACAGATGAAGCTAAAATAAAATTGCGAGTAATAGATGTATTAAAAAAAGTTGGCTTACAAAGTAAAGAGCAAGTTATGCCTTTTCAGTTAAGTGGTGGCGAGCAGCAACGAATTAGCATTGCACGCGCATTAATTAACGATCCCGAAATTATTTTAGCCGATGAGCCAACAGGCAACCTCGATCCCGAAACATCAGAAGAAATTATGAAATTACTATTAGACATTAGCAAACAAGGCCGTTGTATTTTATTTGCCACACACGATTTGTTATTGTATAGTAAGTTTCCATCGCGAACCCTAATGTGCGAAAACAATACCATTGCAGATAGTGTAAAATTGTAAGCTATAATTTGGGCGTTACCCTTACGGGTCGGGCTTTCGGCTTTATCTTTTTTGCGTTCAGCCTAAATAATCCCCACTTCGCACCTGCTCAGTTTTAGGTTATTTTGTCATCACTTAAAAAAGGATATCGCCTTTATCCCTAACGCATAATTGTACTATAATATTAATTTAAAACTTGATTTTTAAAATAAGTAGTTGCACCGTAAAAAAATTAATCATGAACCAAAAAGTAGACGACTTTATTAATAATGCCAAAAAGTGGCGCAACGAATTAGAATTATTACGCGCAATATTATTAAACTGTGGTTTAACTGAGGAGTTAAAATGGAAACAACCGTGCTACATGTTTAATAATACTAACCTTGTTATTATTAGCGAATTTAAAGACAGCTGTGTAATTAGTTTTTTAAATGGCGCTTTATTAAACGACGAAAAACAAATTTTAACTAAAGCAGGCATAAACACACAAGCTGCGCGCATTATACGTTTTACCAACACAAAACAAATTATTGAGTTACAAAAAACATTAAAAGTATACATATTCGAAACTATCGAAATTGAAAAAGCAGGCATTAAATTTAAAACAATTAAAAACAACGAATTTGTTTTTGTTGATGAGTTACAGCAAAAAATTAATACCAATGCCTTATTTAAAAAAGCTTTTTTAGCTTTAACACCAGGTAGGCAACGAGCTTATACTATTTATTTTTCGGGAGCCAAACAATCTAAAACTCGTAACGAACGAATTGAAAGTTACACACCTAAAATTTTAATGGGCATAGGTTTTAACGACTGCACGTGTGGTTTATCCAAAAAAATGCCTCAATGCGATGGCTCACATAAAATTTTAAAAAATAAATAATGATAAAAGGTATTTACGAAACACATATTAATGTTTTTAATTTAGAACGCTCAATTGAGTTTTATAAAAACGTGTTAGAACTTGTTGAGTGTGGTGTGAACCAAGAACGACGCATTGCTTTTTTTTGGGTAGGTAAACCCAAACAATATATGTTGGGCTTGTGGGAAAAACCAAAAACAGAGGTAGTTAAAATGCATTTTGCATTTAGATGTGATACGGATGATATTTTAATTAAATCGGTAAAGTATTTAAAAAATAAAAACCTAAAACCATATAATTTTTTGCGAGATGGTAGAGAGATTCCGTTAGTTTTTAGTTGGATGCCTGCATTAGCAATATATTTTGATGATCCAGATGGGCACTGCCTCGAATTTATTTCTATTTTAGAAGGCGAAGCAAATAGTAAATTAGGAATTATTACCTATGATGAATGGTGTGATTATTTGAACAACAAAACTTAAATATTAAAATGACATATAACTATCAAACAAACCTATCATCACAACGCTTAACAACACGTTGGTTAGTTGATGAAGACTATAAAATTTTTTCAGAATTTTTAGCAGACATGGATTGCATTAAGTTTTTTGAAGATTTACATCCATTAACAGTTAATGAGCGCGTGACTTTTTGGTTAGATAAACAAAAAAAAAGATATGCCGAAAATCGTTTTGGTATGCAAGCAATTATACTAAAAACAACGGGTGAGTTTATTGGCCAATGTGGCTTGTTATCTCAAAATGTTGATGGTGTAATGGAGGTAGAAATTGGATATCATTTACTTAAAACACATTGGCATAATGGTTACGCTACCGAG
>JAYSUQ010000284.1:0-7752 GCA_043718985.1 Bacteroidota bacterium
CAAAAACAATTTAAACAAGATTTAATAACCGAACTTTGTGCCGTAATTGCATTTTCGGCAGCACAAAACAACGATAAAATAGGCGTTATATTTTTTAGCGATAAAATAGAAAAAATTATCCCCCCTCAAAAAGGTAAATCGCATATTTTACGCATCATTCGCGAACTAATAAACATTGAACCACAACAAACAGGCACTAACATTGAGTTAGCATTAAAATACCTAACCAACGTAATTAAAAAGAAAAGCATCACTTTTTTAATTTCAGATTTTCAAGATCAAAACAGTTACTTAAACGCATTAAAAATTGCAAATCGCAAACACGATGTGGTAGCCTTACGCATACACGACCAACACGAAACTCAATTACCAAATGTTGGCTTACTAAAATTAAAAGATAACGAAACTGGTAAAATAATGTGGGTTGACACGAGCGACAAAAATTTTAAAAAACAATTTGAAATTAACCGACTAAAATTTGATGCACAACTAAAAGATAACTTTAATAAAAGTGGTGTAGATTATACAACCATACACACAAACGAAGGCTATATTAAACCATTAATGAATTTATTTAAAAAAAGATAACTATATTTAGTTAACTCTCAAAAAAATTGAGCGAAAAAATATATACTAAATAAAACAAAAATGAAACAACTATTTTTTTTAATTTGCTTTTTGGCGTGTGTTTTTAATGTAAAAGCAGGCGACGATTTTTTAAATAAAATTAAAAGTGATAAAAAAACTTTTAATGAAACAGTTATGTTTTTTTATAAACCAAATTGTTATTACTGCATCAGTATGGAAAAAGAAATTCAAAACAACATTGAATTTCAACAATTACTAACGCAAAATTATAATGTATTGTTAGTGAATTTAAACACACCCGAAGGAACTAAAATTGCTAGTTTATATTCCGTTAAAGCCGTTCCAACAATTGTAAAATATAATCAAATTAATTACGAAATAAATTATCAAAAAGGTTTTGGAAACTTAAATGTACTAACACAATTTATTAAATTAACAAAACCAGTATCCATAAAAAATAAAACCGAAAACATATTAGCAACATGTGGCGATGGTACTTTGGATGCAGGCGAGCAATGCGACGATGGAAATAGTGTAAATGGAGATGGTTGTGAAACTAACTGTTTTAATACAACATTTTGTGGCGATGGCACTTTAGATATTGGTGAACAGTGCGATGATGCAAATTTTGATAACACCGATGCTTGCCCTAATAATTGCTTATTTGCTACTTGCGGAGATGGATTTATAATGGCAGGAGTAGAACAATGTGATGATGGAAACACTGTAAGTGGCGATGGCTGTGAAGCTAATTGTATTAATACCGCAACTTGTGGCGATGGTACTTTAGATGCAGGCGAGCAATGCGATGATGCAAATTTTGATAACACCGATGCTTGCCCTAATAATTGCTTGTTTGCTACTTGCGGAGATGGATTTATAATGGCTGGAGTAGAACAGTGCGATGATGGAAACACTGTAAGTGGTGATGGCTGTAGTAGTACCTGCTTATTTGATAGTAATGTAGGTTTAAAAACTTTAACAACTAACAATCAAGAAATAGATTTTGTTATTTTTCCTATACCAATAGTTGATGATACTCAGGTTTCATTCTTTTTACTTCACAAATCTAATGTAGCTGTTTCTGTTTTCGATATGGAAGGAAAACTAATTACAAAACAAAATATAGGGAGTTTAGAATTTGGTAGAAATAATTTTGTACTACAAAACATAAATTCATTTGTTCCAGCTAAATATTTAATTCAAATTACTATAACAAATCAAAACGGAATATTTAATCAAACCAAAATAGTTGTAAAAAAATAAAAAATTACAACAATAAAAATGAAGCACTACAAAAACATACTAATTTTAATATTAGCATTTTATTTTTTTCCAAAATGTATTCAAGCGCAAGTTGAAGTGCATGCCGTTTTAGATTCGAGTAGTATACGAATTGGCGCACAAACAAAATTAGATTTGTATTTAACATACGATGCAAAAGCTCAAAAAAGCATAAATATACTTTGGCCAGAAATAAGTGACACCTTAAAAAAAGAAATTGAAGTATTAAGCGTAACAAAAATTGATACAACAATACCAAATAAAAACAACCCAAACATAATACAGCAACGCATACAATTAACCATTACAAGCTTTGATAGTGGCGCATATTACATTGCACCATTTAAATTTATTATTAATAACGATACAATAAACCCATTATTAACCGAGCCGTTGCATTTAATAGTGCGTACCGTTGCAACCGATACATCGGCAACAAAATTAAAAGATATTAAAGCACCCTTTGATGAACCTTTTAACTGGCGCTGGTATTTACCAAGCCCATATTGGTTGTTAGCACTATTAGCTTTTGGTATTATGCTTACTATATTATTAATTTATTTAGATAAGAAAAAAATAAAAGCGCCAATTATAGAAACACCAAAAACACCCGCCTACATAACTGCTTTGCAAGCACTCGAAAATATAAAGCATGAAGCTGTTTGGAAAGAAAATAAAACAAAAGAATATTATTCATCAATATCCGAAACCGTTCGTTTGTATATTGAAGAGCGATTTAAAATAAATGCTTTAGAGTTAACATCCGATGAGATTATTAAAGTATTTAAATCGCAAGTAATTGATGCAGAAAGCAAAAACAAATTAAATCAAATATTAACACTTTCTGATTTTGTGAAATTTGCAAAACAAATACCAATTGAAACCGAACATACAATAACACTAAACAATGCATTTGATTTTGTGAACAATACAACTCGCGAAATAGATGTAGTTAAAGCAGAAGAAGTAAAAGAAAAACTAAACTAACCGTGTTAAATTATTTTAAAGATATATCGTTTGCCGAAAAACACTGGTTTTGGTTATTTGTAATTATACCAATAATGATTGCCTGGTATATTTATAAATTAAAAACGCAAGAAGGCGAATTACATTTCTCATCATTCAATTTATTTACAGGAATAAAATCATCGTTAAAAGCAAAATTTCGTCATCTATTATTTGTGTTACGTTTAATATGTATATCATTATTAATAATGGCAATAGCAAGGCCGCAAAGCCGCAGTAGTTGGAAAGATACTAAAACAGAAGGGATAGATATTGTGGTGAGTTTAGATGTATCGCTATCTATGCTTGCAAAAGATTTTAAGCCAAACCGAATTGAAGTTGCAAAAGAAGTGCTAATTGATTTTATAGACGCACGCCCAAATGATAAAATAGGGTTAGTAATTTTTGGGGGCGAGGCATTTACACAATGCCCACTAACCACCGACCATAAAATTATTAAAAACATGTTTAAAGATATTGATGCTGGTATGTTAGCACAAGGTACAGCAATTGGCTTAGGCTTAGCCGATGGCGTAGCGCGTGTTAAAGATAGTAAAGCAAAAAGCAAGGTTGTAATTTTAATTAGCGATGGTGTAAGTAATGTTGGCGAAATTGCACCACTAACAGCTGCAGACATTGCTAAAACATTTGGCGTGCGCGTATATTGCATTGGTGTAGGCACAAAAGGCAAAGCATTACAACCAGTTGCATTATACCCAAATGGAGAAATGCAATACGATTATGTTGATGTTGATATTGACGATGCAACTATGACAAAAATTGCTACACAAACAGGTGGCAAATACTTTAGAGCAACTGATAGAGAAAGTTTAGAAAAAACATATAAAGAAATAGATTTATTAGAAAAAACAATTACAAGCGAAAAAAGTTTTAGCAACAAAGCCGAACATTTTTTGCCACTAGCTATTGCAGCACTAATTTGCCTTATGCTTGAATTTTTATTAAAACGATTTGTTTTTAAAACTGTATTTTAAAATGAATCGTACAAAAACATATTTATCATTTAACTTTTATAATTTATAATTCTATTAGGATTATGTTTAAAATAGAAAACGAAATATTTTTATATGCCTTTGCACTTGTGCCGTTGTGCATTGCTATTTATGTATGGTACATTCATTCATCTAAGCAAAAAAAAAAAAAATTAGGCGATATTGGTTTAATAAATCAATTAGCTCCAGAAGCTTCAAATGCAAAAAAAACTTCAAAATTTATTTTATTTTTAATTTCATTGTCATTTGTAATCTTAGGGATTTGTAATTTACAAACAGGTTCAAAAATACAAAACGTAAAACGCGAAGGTGCAGATATAATGATTTGCCTTGATGTATCTAACAGTATGTTGGCCCAAGATTTAAGCCCTAACCGATTAGAACGCGCAAAAATTGCAATTGAAAACATGATTGATAAATTGCAAGGCGATCGTTTAGGCATAATAGTATTTGCAGGTGAGGCATATGTACAACTACCAATAACTACCGATTATAGCTCGGCTAAATTATTTTTACAAAGTATTAACACTAAAATAGTACCCACGCAAGGCACCAACATAGCCGATGCAATAAACAAAGCTGTTGAAAGTTTTGGGAAAGATGAAGGTAAAAACAAATCGATTGTTATCATTACCGATGGCGAAAATAATGAAGAAGCAAACTCTAGCGCAGTTAACGCTGCCGAAGAAGCAAATAAAAAAAACATTGTAATTAACACAATTGGCGTAGGTTCTGAAACTGGTGTGCCAATACCAAATATAATTGATGGCATTGTTAGCGGATATAAAAAAGATAAAGATGGCAATACGATTGTATCGAAATTAGATGCTAAAATTTTGCAAAACATAGCCGCCGAAGCAAATGGAGTTTATGTACAAGCTAGTTCATCAGATGTTGGTTTAGATGCCGTACTTTCAAAAATTGCAGAACTTGATAAAAAACAATTAGAAAGTAAATTATTTAGCGATTACGAAGACCAGTTTCAGTGGTTTTTAGGCGCCGCATTATTGTTTTTAGTAATAGAATCACTTTTAACAGAACGAGTAAGCAAACTTTATAAAAAACTGAATTTATTTAAAAATGCAACCTCTAAATAAAATTATACTAAGCCTTACATTTTTAATGTTTGTTATGTTTAGTTTCGCTCAAAAAGAAAAAATAATATTACGTAACGGTAACGATTCCTATAATGGAGGCAAGCCATTAGAGGCTGCTAATTATTATAAAAATTCGTTAAAAGAAAAGCCCGATTATTTTAAAGCAAATTTTAATTTAGGAGATGCGTTGTATAAAACCGCTGCGTTAATTAAAGCAGGTAAAATACCAGTGCCCGATAAAAAAATGACACCTGATAGTGCTGCTAATTTAGTTTACCAACAAGCAGCCGAGCAATTTGAGGTTACTGCAAAATCAATATCAAATGCAGATACAATACAACGTAGTTGGCACAATTACGGTAACGCAAAATTAATGCAGGCTAGTTACGAAGATGCAATACTAGGTTACAAAAAAGCATTAAAATTAAACCCTAAAGATGAAGATACGCGTTACAATTTAGCTTACGCGCAAAAAAAATTAGCAGAGCAGCAAAAAAATCAAAACAAAAACGATAAAAATAAAGATAAGAAAGACGACAAAAAAAAGGACGATAAAAAAGACGATAAAGATAAAGAAAAGGCAAATAACCAAAACGATAAGGATAAGCAAGAAGCTCAGCAACCTCAAATGAGTAAAGAACAAGCCGAAAAAATGCTAAATGCATTAAAAAATAATGAAAAAAACATGCAAGGCTTACGCAAGAAAAAAGGTGACCCATCGCAAAAAATTAAAATAGAAAAAGATTGGTAGTTTATTTTAATCAATAAAATGAACTAACTAAATTGTTAAAACTTTTTTCCTTTAAAAAAATAAAAAACGAGTAAGTAAACGATGACTAAAAAAACTATATGTATACTTATTTTATTTTTTACTACTTGGTTTAACTCACAAGCGCAAAGTTTTGTTGCGCAAGTTAGCAAAAACAAAGTAGCCGTAAACGAAGTGTTTCAAATAGCATTTACAGTTGAGGGCGCTGGTGGTACATTAACATTACCAAACCTAAGCGATTTCAATATTTATTCGGGGCCAAATCAAAGTCAGAGTCAATCGTATGTTAACGGTAATTTTTCTCAATCAACAAGTATATCCTATTTTATTGCGGGTAAAAAGCCAGGCCGATTTATTATTGGCGCATCAAGTGTAACCACTGCAAACGGTAAATTAGAAACAAAACCAATTGTAATAGATGTTGTAAAAGAAGCTACCCAACCTCAACAACAAAATGCAAGTAATAACTCACAACAAGCCTCAAGTAATGCATCACAAAAATCAAAAGATGTAAGCAGTGTAACGGGCGAAGAATTATTTGTAAGAACCCTATTAAGTAAAAACTCTTGTTTTTTAGGCGAGCAAATTATATTAACTCAAAAAGTATATTCTAAAGTAGATTTACGTGGTTTTCAAAATGTAAAATTCCCACAATACAATGGCTTTTGGAGTAAGGGAGAAGAAAACAATAAACAAGTTAGTTTGCAACAAGAAAGCATAAACGGAGTAATGTATTATGTGGCCGAATACCATAAAATGTTTTTATTTCCTCAACGTAGCGGGCAATTAACTGTAGATCCTGTTGAACTAGAATGTATTGTGCGCAAAGCCGTTAAAAGGCAACCTCGTAATATTTTTGAACAGTTTTTTGGTTCAGGTGGATACGAAGATGTAGTAGTTAAAGTAAAAAGCAAATTGGTTAAGGTTGATGTTAAAGAATTACCTACCGAAAATAAACCCGAAAATTTTACTGGTGCTGTTGGCAATTTTACATATAAAGTTGATGTTAATAAAAAAACAGTGAAGGCAAACGACGCCTTTAATTTAAAATTAACCATTAACGGAAAAGGGAACATTAATTTAATTGACCCAGTAAAACTTAATTTACACGAAAGCTTTGAAGTGTACGACCCAAAAATAACCGAAAAAATAAATACTAATGGTGGCGTTAGTGGCAGTAAAACATACGACTACTTAATTATACCGCGCGAAAAAGGCGAATTTATAATTAACAACTTAAACTTTAATTTTTTTGATACTGATAAAAAGCAGTACGTGAACTTGCCTTCGCCCGATATTAATTTAACAGTATTAGAGGGCGATGCAGGAAGTGCTAAAATAATATCGCCAGCAAAAAAAGGAACAAAAACTGACAATGAACTTGAGTCAAATATAAAAGGCGATTTAGAATTACAACAAACCGAAACTGAATTTTTCGCATCAATAACCCATTATTTATGCTTAATACTACCAGCATTGGTATTTATAATTGGGCTTTTACTTACAAAACATTACACTAAAATTAATAGTGATACAATAGCGATTAACGAAAAAAAAGCGGCCAAAATTGCTAAACAACAATTAACAATAGCTCAAAAACAAATAGCTACAAATAATAAAGAAGTTTTTTTTAACGAACTATTAAAAGCATTGCATCATTATTTAGGTAATAAATTTGGATTAGTTACTACTGATTTATCAAAACAAAAAATATCAGAAATTTTACTATCTAAAAATGTAAATGAGGTAGTTACAAATAAAACTATTGAAACATTAAATACTTGCGAATATGCAAAATATGCTCAAAGCACTATTAATGATGATTTAAAAGTTGTGTATAACAATGCTGTAAATTTAATTGCAGATATTGAAGAGCAAATAAAAAAATAATAAATGCGCTAATTTTAAAATGAAACAATTTTATATTTATACCTTACTATTAATTGCAATAAGCATTAAATTACCAGCTGAATCTAGTTTACAACAAAAAGCAGAA
>JAYSUQ010000285.1:0-7711 GCA_043718985.1 Bacteroidota bacterium
CTATTCGCTCCTGCAAACTGCATCTCAAGCGTATCAAAATTAAACAAACACATGCTAATTTCCATTCCATCTTTAATAGTGCCAGTACTTGTTTTACTTTTAATGGTTTTAGGTAATTGTTGGTTAATATAATTGAGAGCCTGTGCAGGTGTTTTTATGTTTGGTTGGTTAATTGTTTGGTTTAAAAGTGTGTAGCCAACCATACTCATAAACGCTCCGGGTACACCGTGTCCTGTACAATCGGCAACGGCAACGGCGGTTTCATTATTTTTAGTTAGCGATACTTTGCTTGCCCAATAAAAATCGCCACTAACAATATCGCGAGGCTTAAAAAAAACAAAATGATTTGGCAATATATCAGTTAACTCTTCCTCATCGGGTATAATGCCTTGTTGTATGCGACTTGCATAGGTAATGCTATCTGTAATTTCGTTATTTTTTTGTTCAATAGTGTTTTTTTGAGCAGTAATTTCGTTGTTAAATAAGTGTAACTGTTTATTTGTTTTCTTTTTTTGAACATTTGCATTTATAGTAACACCCAAAAACACTAACAAAAACAAGGCGAACAAAGCCGATAGCCAAATAATGTATTTTTGTTGTTTTATTTTTTCGTGGGTTATGGCATCTTTATTTTTTTGCAATAAATCAGTTTCTTTTTGTTCGGCCTTGTACTTAAAATCTAATTGTAGTTCGGTAATTTTTTTAGAGTTTTGATTATTGTTCACCGAGTCGTTCCATTGCTTGTATAATTTATAATACTTAAACGCTTCTTTATCGTTACCCATCATGGTATATGTTTCACTCAACCCTTTGTAATTATAAATATAATCTTCGGTTGATTGAATTTGCTTTGTAATAGTTAATGCGCTATCGTAATAAAACAAAGCTTTTTTAAACTCTTTAGTATCTCTATAAATATCGGCCAACGAGCCATAAGCAACTGCAATTTCGGTTTGAACTCCTAATTTTTTATACTCATTAAGGGTTAGTATGTTTAACTCTATGGCTTTTTTAAAATCTTTTTCGTCAATGGCTATGTTGCCAATATTGCCCAGTGCCGCTAAATACATGCGCTTATCATTTGTTTTTATTGATGATTGGGTGCATAAATTATAAAAATACTTTGCGCTATCCATTTTTTTTAATTCATCGTAAACGTTTCCTATTGTTAAGTAACAGCTGTTATAACTACTGTTTATTTTGTTATTAGTTTGTTTTTTTAATTCGGTTAGCGATTGTAATGCATAGTTTTTTGCAACAATTATATTTTCATCTTTATAAATAGATGATAAATTAATATATAACTCAAACAATACCGATGATGTGTTATTTGCTTTTGCTAACTGAACGGCAAATAGCGCTGTTTGTATTGCCTGTGTTTTTAAGCCTTTATAGTCGTATGAATTTGCTGCATATTTTAACACACTAAGCGATGCGTTTAAATTAACCGCGTAATTTAAATTTGATTTAATTTGTGTGGCTAAAATAATGCACGAATCAAACTGACTATTTAAGTAATAACCTGCGCCCAACGTTTTTTTTGCCTCTAACAAATAGTATACATTGTTTTTTAAATAACTTACAGCTTGTTTTGCATAATGTATACTTTTTTCAATGCTATCATCTCGGCAACAACGCGATTTACATAACAAAACAATGCCAAGTTTAAACTCATTGTTACTGGGTATTGTTTTTGTTACAGCAATGTTATTAATAACTGTTTGAGCTTTTGTTTTATCAATATCACTTAATGCAGTAACAAGCTTTAAACCTTTAATTATTTTTAATTCGGCGTTTGTTGCGCTTAAAAAATCGATGTATAAACTATCATCTGGTTTAATTTGAGCGTAACTATTTAAAGATACAAACACGTAACAACAAAAAAACAAAAGCCTTAACATCCTAAATAAAAAATTCATATTGTAAATTTAACAAATTACAATTAACATAAATACAGTACTATAAAATTGTGATTAGGCTCGCACTTGGACTTCTTAACAAAAAACGGAGTGTTTTTAAAGCGACATTGTTAATTTTAGTTTTTAATTCTTTGATTTAATATTTCTTCCTCTTTTCTACAAAAGTTATTTCCAACTTCGATCTTTTGGCTCTGTCAAAGGGCAGCCAAGCATGTCAAATTTTATTTTTTGCTTCAGGTAAATGCTTGCAAATTTCAATATATAATAAATCGCAAATTTCTTTGTCTTATTTTAATTGAGTGCAATTATATAATGAAATTTTCTTTTTTATTTTAATTTAAAATTATTTCATTAATTTTTTATAAATTTCATTTGCTGTTTGTTTCCTAAAGCATCTGTTAATTGTAAAATATAAATGCCAAGGTTTAATTCGTTAATGGCTACAATAGTTCTAAAATCAGAATTGATAGTTGGGTTTACAAAAACCTCTTTGCCAAATAAATCATAAACAATAATTTTTTTAATCTCACCTTCAAATTCAATTATTAACGCATTACTTGCTGGGTTTGGATAAATTTTAGCGCTTATGTTTTTTTTAATTTCATTTACATAGGTAATGCTACAATCCAATTTATTTATATAATCCCACAGTATATTATCAAAAGCAGAAGCCGCTAAGTTAAAGCCTCCTGCGGTATTACCCTGCCTAACTATTACCATGTTTTTACTCGGAATTACATAAATTTTTTGATCGTTTTTACCTAATGCGCAAAACATATCGCTTGGTGCATTTGGCATTAAAACTCCTGTAAATGATGTAGGGAAACCTGGAGTCATAAAATTACTTTTACCATTTAACCACCATAAATAACCATACGCGTTGTTATACGTTTGCGATGTATTAATCATAGCTTTAAAATACAAGCTATCTTTCAAAATTGTATCGTTTGCCCAAATACCTTTGTTTAAATTAAGTAAGCCAAACCGAGCCATATCGCGTGCCTTGCTATAATAAACTTGCTGCAACCAAACACCACTCATACCTGTTTTATTTTCTATAAAATTATTTGTAATAGCATTGTATGTTTGCCCTACTGTATTACTCACTACATCTTGTAATTTTTTATAAGCTCCGGTATGGTAAGCCCATCTTAAACCTGCATCGGTTAAATATTGTAAACAAATTTTCGAAGTATCTTCATTGGTACAACCACTAGTTGGCGTATCATCTAATCCGCTAGTCATACTTAATAAATGTTTTACCGAAATTAAATTTTCCTTTGCTATTGTTGCATTACTCCAGCCACTCCCAATATATTGCGACACGCTATTGTTTATATTTAAGTATCCTTTTTGTTGAGTAACTCCAGTAATAAAACTCGTTAAGCTTTTACTTGCCGATGCCCAATACCAAATCGAATCTTTAGTGTAAGTTCCAAAATATTTTTCTACTACTCGTTTACCATCTTTTATAATTATAAACGATTTTGTGTTTTTTGCTTGTAAATAATTATAAAGCGAATCGATGCGAGGTTGGCAATAATTTAAACTCGACGGTAGTATTGAATCCCAAACAGAACCTGTTGTTGGAGGAAAATATAAACTTTGTGATGTTACCGATAAGGCAAATAAAATTGAAGTAAATAGGATTAGTGTTTTAGTTGTCATAATATAAAGTTAAATGTTTACTCTAGTTTAGACTACTTAAAACACATATAGTTTAACTGATGTTTTTATTAATTAAAAAATCAATCCAAAAAAAAATAATGAATTAAATTTAAAAAAATAAAATTTAAAAAATATAGCGCAGTAATACTTATAAAAGTATTACTTTTTAGTGTTGCTTTGCTCACTGATTAATAATCCAAATCCTATTCCAAAAAGAATAGTTATTAATCCTGCAAAATATGGTATAAAACTAATCATTGTTTGATTTATTAATAAGTTTAAGATAAATGCCGAATGCTAAAATTGAAGGTACCCAAATACCAATAAAAACACCATCTTCTTTAGCCCCTTGAAAATAAAGCATTTCGGAAAAAATTAGTGATAATAATGCTGCTACAAATAAAAATTTGTCGGCTGTTGTAAATTTTTTAAACATTGTTACTAATTTAAGTTAATTTATATTCAAATATAGTAATTTTATTTATCAGTTTAAAGTAGAAAATCTTTATTAAATCAAGCTATTTTTTATCTGTTTAATTGTAAAATTTCTTTTACTATAAAAACCACGGTTATTTTTTTTATTACAAATTAGTGAATAAAACCATTAAAATTATCAGTAGTAATTAGTAAATTAAGCCTTTAATTTTTTATTTTTATTTAATATGAATAAGTTACAAAACTACGCTTTAGGGCAATGGGCTGCTGGTTCCGAAAACGGGCAGGAATTATATAACGCTATTACAGGTGAGGCAATTGCCACGGTTAGTAGCAAAGGATTGGATTTTGCGGCGATGTGCAACTATGCGCGTACTGTTGGCGGGCCAAAGCTTCGCAACATGACATTTCAACAAAGAGGTTTAATGTTAAAGGCTTTAGCATTGCACTTACAAAGTAAAAAAGAAGATTTTTATAAAATTTCTTGGGCAACCGGCGCTACTCGTGTAGATAGCTGGGTAGACATTGAAGGCGGTATTGGTAATTTATTTGCTTATGCCTCTTTACGCAAATCGTTTCCTAACGAAACCTATTGCTATGAGGGCGATGTAGCGCGTTTATCAAAAAATAATACATTTATTGGTCACCATATTTGTGTACCAAAAGAAGGCGTAGCTATTCACATCAATGCTTTTAATTTCCCGGTTTGGGGTATGTTAGAGAAAGTCGCGATTAACTGGTTGGCTGGAGTGCCAGCAATAGTAAAGCCCGCAGCCTTAACGTCTTTTTTAACGGAAGCCGTTGTGAAAGAAATTATCGCTAGTAAAATTTTACCAGAAGGTGCCTTGCAATTAATTTGCGGTAGCGCTAATGGAATTTTAGAACACGTGGAAAGTCAGGATATAGTAACCTTTACAGGTTCTGCCTCTACAGGTAAAATGTTGAAAGCCCATCCACGTTTATTGCAAGAGGCGGTTCATTTTAATATGGAAGCAGATTCTTTAAACTGCTGTGTGTTGGGAACAGACGTTACACCAGCTATGCCTGAGTTTGATATTTTTATCAAAGAAGTAGCCCGAGAAATTACCACCAAGGCCGGACAAAAATGTACAGCCGTGCGCCGTATCATTGTTCCAGAGAATATGGTAGAAGATGTGCAAATTGCTTTAGGAAAACGCTTAGCGCAAAATGTAATTGGTGACCCTAATGTAGAGGGTGTTCGCATGGGTTCATTAGCAGGGCAATCACAATTAATTGAAGTAAAAGAAAAAGTAGAAATACTTTCTAAAACACAAAAAATTATCATTGGTAGTTTCGAAAACTTTGAAGTAAAAGGTGCAGATAAAAACAAAGGTGCTTTTATGCCGCCAATTATTTTTTATAATGATAAACCATTCACCAATATCGATTGCCATAATGTAGAAGCCTTTGGGCCTGTAAGTACCATTATGCCATACAAAACCATTGAAGATGCGATTCAGTTAGCAAAAATGGGTAAAGGCAGTTTAGTAAGTTCTATTGTAACCGCTAGCGAAACCATTGCTCGTAAATACACGATTGGTGCGGCTTGTATGCATGGTCGTATTTTAGTATTGAATGCAGAGTGTGCTAAAGAGAGTACTGGTCATGGTTCGCCAATGCCAATGTTAGTGCATGGTGGTCCAGGTCGCGCAGGTGGTGGAGAAGAGATGGGAGGAAAACGTGGTGTGTTTCATTACTTGCAACGTACTGCCATTCAAGGTTCACCAACTATGATTACCGCTATTTTAAATAGTTACCAAGTTGGTGCTAAAATGATTATTAAAGATGTGCATCCGTTCCGCCAATATTTTGAAGATTTAGAAGTTGGCGAAACAACCATTACACCAACACATACGGTAAGTGAAGATGATTTAGTAAACTTTGCTAACTTAACAGGAGATAAATTTTACGCCCATTTACAACCCGATGCGTTAGAAGGAACAATTTTTAAACGTACCGTTGCACATGGTTATTTTATTTTAGCTAAAGCTGCGGGTTTGTTTGTTGATGCACCAAAAGGCCCTGTTTTATTAAACTATGGTATTGATGAGTGTCGTTTTACACGCCCTATTTATCCAGGCATGACTATTGGCGTGAAATTTACGTGTAAAGAAAAATTAGAAAATGATAAACCATTAACAGCAGCAAGTGGCGAAGACGTGAAAGTAGGAATTGTGAAATGGGTGGTTGATATTTATGATGCAAGTTCGATGGAGGTATTAGAAAAATACGATGCAGTAGATCAAGCAGGACAAACCGTTGGTATTGCTACGATTTTAACGATGGTGAAATTGAAAAATCAAAATTAATGAATCGGTTTAAACTATACTTTATTTGTTTAATTTTATTTTATTATGGGCTAAAGTCTCAAAATAAAATTGCCGATAGTTTATTACTGGTTTTAAACCAAACAACAGTCGATTCACAAAAGGTAAAATTATATGGCGATATTAGTTGGGAGTTGCTATCGAGCGATATTAACAAATCGTTAAATTTTGCCGAAAAAGAACTTGAGCTCGCTACAAAAATAAATAGTGAAAAAGATATTGCACAAGCCGAAAGCGATGTTGGAAATATTTTTAACAGAAAAGCTGATTATACTAACGCAATTATTCATTATAACAAAGCCTTAGCAATGAGGCAAAAGTTAAACCAACCAATTAAAGTTGCTGGTGTATACACTAATATTGCCACAGTATATATGCGGCAAAATAAATTTAAAGAAGCCCTCGATATAAATTTTAAAACCCTTAAAATTTTCGAAAACATACACGACGAAAACAAACAATCGTTAGTGCTTGGCAATATTGGCAATTTGTATTATAATTTAAAGCAAAATAAAGCCGCTTTATTATATTTTACTAAAGGATTACTACTAGCCCGAAAAAGTAATAACAAAACATCGTTAGCAAACATATCGGTTAATATTGCCGATATAAAATTTGAAGAAAAAGATTACACATCGGCCGAGTTTTATTATAATAGTGCATTATTAATTTACATTGATACTGATGATAAATACAGTATGGCAACAGTATATAATAATTTAGGAACTATTGCAAGTAAAAAAAATAAAATAAATTTAGCATTAAGTTATTTTAATTTAAGTTTAAAGCAACGCATTGCGTTACAAGATGAGTTTGGTGTTGCACAAACTAACTTAACAATTGGAGAATTAGATTTAAAAAGCGCAAATTACCAACAAGCAATTAATCATTTTAATGCCTCTCTAAAAGTATTTATAAAAAACAACTCTACCTTACAACTCGAAAAAACATACAGTTTGTTAGCCTTTGCCTATAATAAAGCTGGCGATTTAAAACTATCTGTATTAAATTACCAAAACTGTATTAACATAAAAGATTCGTTATATGTTAAAGAGTTAACTAATCAAAGTATTGAGATGAATACAAAATATGAAACAGATAAAAAACAGCAAGAAAACGAATTATTAAACACTAAAAATAAATTATCAGAAACTACAATTAAAGAACAACGCATTGTTACTTATTTTATTATTACCGCTTTATTATTACTTGCGGTATTAGCTTATTTTATTTTTAAAGGATTAACACATCAAAAAAAAGCAAATGCAATTATATCAAAACAAAAACAATTAGTTGAACATCAAAAAGATATAGTTGACGAAAAACAAAAAGAAATTTTAG
>JAYSUQ010000286.1:0-2770 GCA_043718985.1 Bacteroidota bacterium
ATTTGAATTGTTATAAAAATAAATATTAAAAAATACTTAATTAACTTAAAAAAATAAAAATATGTCAGTAATAGATAATGCAAAAACAAAGGGCGGCGAATTTTTAATAAAAGAAACAAACGCTCAAGATATTTTTATTCCAGAACAATGGAATGAAGAACAACTAATGATGAAAAAAACGTGCGATGATTTTATTGATCAAGAAATTGCGCCAATATTAAATCGAATAGATGATCAAGAAGAAGGCTTAATGGTATCGTTAATGGAAAAGGCTGGCGCATTAGGTTTATTGAGTGCATCTGTTCCCGAAAATTTAGGCGGCCTTGGTTTTGATTTTGTAACATCAATGTTAGTTACCGAAGTTTTAGGTGCAGGGCATTCGTTTGCAGTTGCATTATCTGCACATACAGGCATTGGCACATTGCCAATTTTATATTATGGCAATGAGGAACAAAAAAATAAATACATTCCAAAATTAGCTTCGGGCGAGTGGAAAGCTTGTTACTGCTTAACCGAACCAAGCGCAGGCTCGGATGCTAACAGTGGCAAAACAACAGCTAAGTTAACTGCCGATGGAAAACATTATATTTTAAATGGGCAAAAAATGTGGATAACCAACGGTGGCTTTGCCGATGTGTTTACCGTGTTTGCTAAAATTGATGATGATAAAATGTTATCGGCATTTATTGTTGAAAAAACTTTTGGAGGCATCTCATTAAATCCCGAAGAACATAAAATGGGAATTAAAGGAAGTTCAACCCGCCAAGTATTTTTTAATGAGTGTTTAGTACCTGTCGAAAATTTATTATCAACACGTGAAAACGGATTTAAAATTGCTGTAAATATTTTAAATATTGGCCGTATTAAATTAGCAGGCGCAGCAATTGGTGGCTGCAAACGCATAGCAACTTCATCAATTAATTATTCAAATGAACGTATTCAATTCGAGAGGTCTATTTCAAAATATGGTGCAATTCGTTATAAATTAGCCGAACAAGCAATTCGTATTTTTGCATCAGAAAGTGCTACCTACCGTGCATCGCAAAACATTGAAGATGCGATTGAAGCGCTTATTGGAGAGGGAATGGAAAAAGCAAAAGCAACCCTAAAAGGTATTGAGCAATTTGCAGTTGAAGCCGCAATTTTAAAAGTACACGGGTCAGAAACGCTTGATTACGTATCGGATGAAGGAGTACAAATATATGGTGGAATGGGTTATAGTGCCGAAGCACCAATGGATAGAGCTTACAGAGACTCTCGCATTAACCGTATTTTTGAAGGTACCAACGAAATTAATCGCTTACTTATTGTAGATATGATTTTGAAACGTGCCATGAAAGGTGAATTAGATTTAATGGAGCCTGCACAAAAAGTAGCTGCCGAATTAGTTGGTATTCCTGATTTTGGAGAAATTGATGATGCGTTGTTTGCTTATGAAAAAAAATTAGTAACAAACTTTAAAAAAGCAATATTGTTAACTGCTGGTGCTGCTGTTCAAAAATTAATGACAACATTAAGTAAAGAACAGGAAGTGATTATGAACATTGCCGATATGAGTATTGAAACTTATGTTGCTGAATCGACTTTATTACGTGTAGAAAAATTAGTGAGTATGCGTGGCGAAGCCAACTGTACTGTTGAGTTAGCAATGATGCGCTCATACATAAACTCGGCTTGCGATAAAATTTGGGTTGCGGGTAAAGAAGCTTTAAATAGTTTTGGCGAAGGGGATGAGTTACGCATGATGCTTATAGGCTTAAAACGTTACACAAAACAAGAACCATTTAATGCTAAAGCTGCACGACAAACAGTTGCACAAAAATTAATTGATGCTAATAAATATTGTTTTTAATATAAAACTTAAAGCAATATTTAACTATAAAATTATTATAAATGGAAAATGTGTTTTATGAAGGTAAAGTAATGTGGTCGCAAATTGATTCGAATAATCATTTGCGCCACTCTGCTTATGCTGATTTTGGTGCGCAGGCACGTTTAGAAGTTTTATCAAAATTAGGCTTTGATGCAGATAAACTAGAGGAATTAAAAATTGGTCCAATATTGTTTCGCGAAGAATTAATTTATATGCGTGAAATAAGACCAAACGATATTATTAAAGTGACGTGTGCCATGAGCCAATGCCGAGCCGATGGAAGTAGATGGTCGTTTACGCAATCTGTTTTTAGAAGTGATGGTATACAAGCTGCTCAAATTAATACGCAAGGCGCTTGGTTAAATATTGATACCCGAAAATTGGTAGCATTGCCACAAGAGTGGTTAAATAAATTTATGGAAGTTCCTAAAACAATTGATTTTGTTATGGAAGCGATAAAAGTTAAAGTAGAACAACCCATTGTAATAAAAGAAAATATGACTGAATTAGAAACAAACTTTGAAGCTGCAAAAAAACGAGTTTTAGGATTAACAGAAAAACCAAGTAACGAAAAAATGTTAGAACTATATTCGCTAAACAAACAAGCAACCATTGGCGATATTAATGCCGATAAGCCTGCTATGTTTGATTTTGTTGCAGCAGCAAAATACAACGCTTGGAATGCAAAAATAGGCATATCTAAAAATGATGCCATGCAACAATACATTGATTTTGTAAACGCATTATTTAAATAACTGGTATTGAAAAATCTTACTTCGCTTTTAATAAAAGCAAAAACATCGCAATTTTATTTATGGATTTTAAATGTAGCACTACTACGCATAGTGCCTTTTAATAAACCACATAATTTAAAAGTTACTCATGTTGCTGATGATG
>JAYSUQ010000287.1:0-7691 GCA_043718985.1 Bacteroidota bacterium
GGGCAATTGAGAATTGATAATGTGATTGCAACAAATCCTGAAAGTAAAATTGCAGCATTTAACAATGGTGTAATTTGCGGAGTTGCTAATTTACAATACCTACCAGCTTACGATAGATACGAAGTGTTTTTAAATGTGTATAGTAACCAAATTACTGGCGACTCTATTCGTTTTAATATTTATGATGCAGAAAGTGGATTAACATTTGTGAACGTAACACCATCATTAATGTTTGTTGAAAACGATGTAGTAGGAACTGTTACAAACCCAATTACATTTGTAGCTAATACCGAAATTGCTCGCAACATTCCTTTAAACGCAGGTTGGACGTGGGTTTCGTTTCCACTAAAATCTAATAAATTAGTAACCAGTAATACATTAATGACAAGCATTGTACCATCTAACGGAGATATAAGCACTGGCATTACAAATTACGACCAGTATGATGCTAGTATGGGTTGGATAGGAAATATTAGTTCAAATGGAGGTTACTTTAACAACCAATCTTATAAAATTAAAAAAGCAGTTGCCGATACGTTAGTACACGTTGGTATGCGTTTAAATCCAGATTCGGTACAAGCACAAATTAATGTAGTACCAGGTTGGAATTGGATTGGCTATGTATCTAACAAAAACGTTGGTGTGGCAGAGGCATTAGGAAACTACAACGCTTTGACGGGAGATTTAATTAAGAGTCAGTATGAGTTTGCATACTACGATAACTTAATTGGTTGGACAGGAAGTTTAACACAAATGAAACCAACATTAGGTTACATGTTAAAATCTACAGGAACAAGTACTTTTAGCTACCCATTGTCAACGTTTATTGGTAAAATGGCAAACCAAACCGATAATGTTGTGAATGAAGTGTCTCAAAACATTTTCCCTTTCACACCTGAACTATACAGTAATACAATGTCGGCCATCGTTACTGGTAACATTTGTAACAATGCTTTAAATAATGGAAATGTAGCCGTTGGTGCTTTTGATAATACAAATACATTAAGAGGTTTTGCTTACCCAACATTAGTAAACAATGCATACAAGTTTTATTTAACGTTGTATAGTAACGGAAATGGAGACGCATTAACTATTAAATATTTTAATACAACCGATGCTTCAATAGCCACAACTAACACTGTTATTGTTTTTGAAACAGATGCACTTGTTGGCAACCCATCTAAGCCATTTGTAGCAAATGTTGATGATAGCCAAGCTTGTAATGTAGTTGAGGTTACAACAGGCATAAACTTGTTAGATATTTCAAATAATATAAGTGTTTATCCAAACCCATTTGAAGATAACTTAATGTTGAATTTTAATAAATTAACTAGTTGTAAGGTTGAGTTAGTTGATGTGTTAGGTAAAATTATTTACACATCAACCATTAAAAACAAAAAAGAGTTTAATGTAAATTTAGATGGAGCAAAAAACAACATTGCCCCTGGTATTTACTACTTAAGATTTACAGGCGATGTAAACCAACAACTTAAAATTATTAAAATAAAATAAAGTTTTATTTTGCGCCCTGCTTTTTTAGCGGGGCGCTTTATATTAAACGTATTATGATAATAGCCATCATTAAAAAAATTAACTATCGTATGAAAAAACAAAATTTTTTATTTTTTGCAATAAGCCTTTTATTAACTGTAAAATTTGTGGCGCAAGTTCCATCAACGTGGACAGTTAATCCATCGGCTTACACCTATCAAATGTCGGTTACAACTAAAGCAAACCAAGCCTGTGTAGATTTAACGAATGCAAACAATTATGTAGCAGCTTTTGTTGCTGGGCAATGCAGGGGTGTTATAAAAACCAACACAACCTTTGGCCCTAATATGCTAGGCTTGCTTACTATTAAAAGTAATTTAGTAAGTGGCGAAAAAGTAAGTTTTCAAATTTATAATGCATCTACAAACTCTGTATTAAATGTGTTAGATTCTGTCGTGTTTTCTCAAGGTGCATCAATAGGAACATTAAGTAATCCTTTTGTACTTTATACGAATCACAGACCAACAGATATTTCTATAGGAACATATACAGTTAATGAAAACACGCCCTTAGCAACAGTTGTAAGTACACTATCTGCAGCCGACCAAGATGCGGCAACTGTTTTTACTTATTCGTTAACAGCAGCACAGCCCGAATATACTCAGTTTGGCATTAGTGGTAGTAATTTAACTGTTAACTCTTTGTTTGATTATGAAACAGATTCGATTAAAATAATTGAACTACAAGTTGATGATAATGGTGGTTGTAAATACACAGAAACATTTACGATACATGTTGTTAATACAAATGATGCACCAACGGCATTAACCTTAACTACAACTACGATATACGATCATCAGCAAGCTGGTAGTTACATTGGACAGTTTTTTACAACAGATCCAGATTTGAATGATGCACATGCTTATACGTTAGTAACAGGTACAGGTGATACAGATAACTCACAATTTTATGTCCAAAACGATACCTTGTATAATGTAAGTATGGTTGATTATACAACTCAATCTATTTATTTTATCAGAGCGCGTACAACAGATTTAGGTGGTTTATTTATTGAAAACACATTTACAATTAATGTATCTAACGTTAACGATGCACCAACAAATATTATTTTAAATAATAATTTAGTTGCCGAAAATTTACCTAGTGCTACATTTATAGGAACATTAAGTGTTGTTGATCAGGATATTGCTGATACGCACACACTAACATTAGTAGCGGGAGTTGGCTCAACACATAATGCTTTAGTATCAATTGTAGGCAACACCTTGCAAACAAACGCTTCTTATAACTTTGAAACAAATGATAGTTTGTTTATTCGCATACAAGCAAACGATCCGCTTAATGCGCTTTACACTAAAACTTTTGTTATTGTTGTAACTGATGTAAACGAAGCGCCAACAAATATTATAGTATCAGATACCACTATTAAAGAAGGCTTACCCATCGCAACAGTTGTTGGGCAATTATCATCAATAGATGAAGATAATGCAGCAACACATACTTATGCTTTAGTAACAGGATTGGGAGATGCAGACAATGCATTGTTTGCAATTAATAGCAATTCAGTAACAACAGCTGCAACATATAGTTTTACAAATCAAACATACAGCATTAGGGTAAGAAGTACAGATAATGGATTGCTGTTTTACGAAAAAATTGTATTGATTTTAGTGCAAGACAGTAATTATGTACCTACAGATATTATTGCATCAGTAACTAATTTTAATGAAAACATTGCTATTGGAACATCAGTTTCTACTTTAACTACAATTGATTATGATGCAACAGATACTCACACATTAACTTTAGTTAGCGGGGTTGGCTCAACTGATAATAATTATTTTAAAATATCAGGAAACACATTAGTAACAGATTCGGCAATTAACTTTGAACAAAAAAACATATTTTATATCAGAGTTAAAAGTACCGACCCTGCAAATGCAAGTGTTACAAAAACATTTACATTAAATGCGAATGACTTAAATGAAGCACCAACAAATATTTTAGTATCTGGAGATAGTATTCAAGAATTATTGCCCACAAATACTTTCATTGGTAATTTCACTTCAATTGACGTAGATGCTGGAGCAACTCATTCATACTCTTTAACAACAGGGGTTGGCGCAACAGATAACGGATTGTTTACCATTTCTGGCAATCAGTTATTATCAAACAGTAGTTTTACATACACAGGGCAGTTTTATAGCATACGTGTTATGGCAACAGATAATGGCGGTTTAACTTTTGAAAAAGTATTTTCAATTAAAATTTTAAATTTAAACGAAGGTCCAACAGATATTGTTATTGATACACTTTTTGTTAAAGAAGATAACGAATCATTGTTTTATGTAAGCAAAATTCGTTCAATAGATATTGATACTCCAGATGCATACACTTACGTTTTTGTTTCGGGTACAGGCGATGAGGATAATGCAGAGTTTACATTAACTGGCGACAAACTATTTATAAATAGTAAAACAAATTATGATGTAAAACCAACCTATAATTTCCGTATCAAATCTACCGACTTAGGTGGTCTTTCAGTTTTAAAATCTTTTGTGTTGCAAATAGAAGATGTTGTTGGAAATACAATTCCATTACCATCAACCAATTATATATCACCAAACGGAGATGGTAAAAATGATTTTTGGAAAATTGATAATAGCGAAATTTACAAAGATTTTGAATTAACTATTTTCGATCAATTTGGACAAGTTATTTATAACGTTCCTAATAATTATAATAATGAATTTGATGGCAAATACAAGGGCGCAGCCTTACCAACAGGTAATTATTATTATGTATTTAAAAAAGATAAAAAAATATTTAAAGGCAATATTACTATCGTTAATTAATAACTCAGAAATAAAATTTTAGAAATTATGAAGAAAAATTTATTATATATTTTTATAGCTTTAGTAAGCCTATTAAAGCTTAACGCACAGGTTGTGTCTTACGATTTTTATTCGTTTCGCATTAATAATATGTTTAATGTTAACCCAGCTTATGCCGCAAAGGGCGAAAACATTAATGTTGTACTAAGTGCCCAATCTCAAAACAAAGGCGTGGCTTATGCTAACAAAAATTTAATGTTAGGTGTGTACTCAAAAATATCAAAAAAAACTGCCTTAGGTGGCAAGTTAATATCAGATACGCGAGGAGCCTTTCAATTATTAAAAGCCGATTTATCGTATGCTTATATTGCAAAAATTACTAATCAATCGAGTTTAACTATGGGTATATCGGGTGGCATTTTAAATAATAATTTAATTCTTAATCGCATCGAAGGTTATCAATTACTCGATCAAACAGACCCCACTTTAACCAAGCCGTATTATAATACTACGCAATTTGCAGCAGGTGCAGGCTTATTGTTTAATTACAAAGCGTTAGATGTGAGTTTAGCATTACCACATATTGTTACAACAGGCGAGCCATTAAATGGTTATGTAAATGCTGCAGTGTTTTATACAATTAAAGCGAGTAATCAATTTAAGGTAACACCTTGGTTGTGTTATCAAAACATACCCATTACCAAAAGCGTGACATCATTACATGTTAAAGGTTTATATAAAGAAATAGTGTGGTTGCAAGCAGGTTATCAAACTAATAATACATTTAGTGCAATGTTTGGTGCTAATATCGAAAACTTTAGTTTAGGCTACGGGTTTAAATTTAGTAACAAACAATTTAACACAATAACTGCAGGTTCGCACGAAGTTACATTTGCCTTTAAAATTGCTACTCGCCCGCGTAACGGCAATGCACCAATAAATGATAACGCATCGTTAAACGAAATAATTGCACGTTTAGATAAACTATCGAAAGAAACCATTACGGATAAAAACAGAGAAAGTATAAAAGGCGAATTTGCTAAAATAAAAGTTCTGTTACAAAAAGCAGAAATGGATAACTCAACGCCCGAAAAAGCACAAGAGGTATCAACCCAATTACAAACAATTGATGATAAATTAAAGCTAATTGAAGCGAAGTTGTTGTATGAAAAATAATTTTTTAATTTTATCAATTAACACACTTAACATTTTTGGATGAAAAAAATAACAGTATTAGTTTGCCTTGTAATATTAGCATTAAATATAAAAGCTCAGGTAAATAATGATAGCATTACAAACAGTAATAAAAAATTAATTAAAGATTTAAAATACCGTATTAACACGATTGATAATATTGGAAAAACTAAATCGGAAGAAGAGTTGGAAGTTGAAGCATTAAAAATGTTGGTTAAAAAACAAAACGATTCAATTGTTAAGCTAAATGCGTTACTAACTAATTATGCTAATGTGTTAAACAGTGCACCTATTGGCGATGGTAAATTTAGTGATTCTAAATCGGTAACAAACGCCAACAATGAATACGAAAAAACTCATAAAAAAACACACGCAACCCAAACCAATGTAGCATTAAATACAGGTTTAAATAATGTTGAGTTAATAATACAACAATTAAAAGCAAATTGTAATTGCGAGTTGTTAATGTATGAGCCTTACCAAACATTATTGAGCTATAACAATTACTCCGAATTAAAAAATATTGCAGAGCAATTAAAATTAGCACCCACTAAACAATTAACAATTATTGGTCACGCCGATAAATCGGGTGATGAAGTGAAAAATGTGAAGTTATCTAAACTAAGGGCTCAAAATTTAAAATCGTATTTTGTTGATGAGTTGAGTATAAAAGCATCGTCTATTAAAATTGATTGGAAGGGTAGCTCTTTGCCCCTATCAACTTTAAATTCACAAAATGAATCGTTAAACCGACGTACCGAAATTACTTTACATTAATAATACTATTAGCTTTTATTTTACGCGTTCAGTTATCGTCAATTAAAAAAGGCGAGAGTTGCCTCCCACCTTAGCTGTTTTCACAACGGAATAATCCTTATTGTGAATAGATTCAAATTGTAATGTAAAAGTAGTAAATTAGTTTTAGAATACAACGTAAGGTTATGAAAAAAATATTAGGACTCGATTTAGGAACTAACTCAATTGGTTGGGCATTAGTTAATCAAGATTACGAAAATAACAATGGTGAAATAATTGGATTAGGAAGTCGAATTATTCCAATGTCACAAGAAATTATCAATGATTTTAATAAAGGTGTTTCTATTTCACAAACTGCATCAAGAACTGGTTACAGAGGAGTGAGAAGATTATTAGAACGTAATTTTTTAAGAAGAGAACGACTGCACAGAACTTTAAATGTTTTAAGATTTTTACCGAAACACTTTGCAGAGCAAATAGATTTTGAAAATATATTAGGACAATTCATTACTAATTGCGAACCAAAATTAGCCTATAAAGAAATTAAAACTTCTGACAATAAAATACAACACGAATTTATATTTAAAAAAGCATTTGAAGAAATGTTAGAAGATTTTAAAATACATCAACCTAATTTATTATTAAATGATAAAAAAGTGCCCTATGATTGGACAATTTATTATTTGCGAAAAAAAGCATTAACTTCTAAAATAGAAAAAGAAGAATTAGCTTGGTTATTATTACATTTCAATCAAAAACGTGGTTACTATCAATTAAGAGGTGAGGAAAGCGAAGTTGATGATAATAAGGTACAAACATTTGAAATTTTAACCGTTAAAAGCGTAATAGATTCGGGTGAAACAATTAAAGGGAAAGGCGAAAAATTACACGATGTATATTTTGACAATGGATGGAAGTACGACAAACAAGTTGTTAAAACTGAAAATTGGATCGGTAAAACAAAAGAGTTTATCGTTACCAAATCAATAACAAAAAATGGAGAAACTAAATTAAGCTACAAAGCAGTTGATTCGGAGCAAGATTGGATTGCTATTAAACAAAAAACTGAACAATTTATTCAAAATTCAAAAAAAACTGTTGGTTGTTACATATATGAAACTTTACTACAAAACCCAAATCAAAAAATTAAAGGCAAATTAGTTCGCACCATAGAACGCAAATTTTATAAAGACGAATTAAACCAAATACTAGAGAAACAAATACAAGAACACTCTGAATTACAAGACAGAACACTTTACAATGCTTGTGTTGAAGAATTATACAAAAACAATGCAGCGCACCGAGAAAACATTAAAGGATTTGATTTTATTCATTTATTTATAAATGACATTTTGTTTTATCAACGCCCTTTAAAAAGTAAAAAATCATTAATAA
>JAYSUQ010000288.1:0-24392 GCA_043718985.1 Bacteroidota bacterium
AATTGGTTTTGCCATAAATATATATTTATAATTTAGTCCAAATATATTAAAAAAAATCAAATATGCAATAGGACTAATTTGAATTTATAATTGGTATAAACTACAACGTGTAATAAATAATATTTACATCGTTTTTAATTCGGCTACTAATTCGGTTAATGCTTTTTTAGCATCGCCAAAAAACATTGAACATTTTGGGTCGTAAAACAACAAATTGTCAATACCAGCGTAACCAGCATTCATACTACGTTTGTTTACAATAACATTTTTAGCTTTATCAACCTCTAAAATTGGCATACCATAAATTGGCGATGATGGATCGGATTTTGCTGCAGGATTAACAACATCATTAGCACCAACAATTAATACAACATCTGTTTGTTCAAACTCCGAGTTTATTTCGTCCATCTCAACCATCTTACCATAATCTACATTACTTTCGGCCAACAACACATTCATATGACCTGGCATACGACCAGCTACTGGGTGTATGGCATATTTTACTTCAACGCCACGCTCTTCTAACAACAACTCTAACTCATGTATAATGTGTTGTGCTTGCGCTACAGCTAAACCATAACCTGGTACAATTACTACTTTTTTACTGTAATTCATCATCACAGCCAAATCCGATACTTGTACATCTTTTATAGAACCATTTACATCAGTTGGCCCTGCAGTTGAAGCACCGCCACCAAACGCACCAAAAATAACCGATCCTAAAGGACGATTCATTGCCTTGCACATAACCAACGTTAATAATGTGCCAGCGCTACCTACTAAAATACCACCTGTTAACATTACTTTATTATCGTATAAAAAACCACCAAAGGCTGCTGCTAAACCCGTAAACGAATTTAATAATGAAATTACCACAGGCATATCGGCACCACCAATTGGCAAGGTAAATAGCACACCATAAATTAAAGCGCATGCAAATAAACCATACGCTAAAACCATTGAGCCACCCGTAAATGCAACATAGCCTCCAAATACTAAAACGGCAACCATAACCAAGGTATTAATAATATTATAACTTGGTAAACGAACTGGTTTGTTTAATGTGCCATTTAATTTTAAGTAAGCAATAATACTTCCCGAAAAAGAAACAGACCCAATAATTAAACCCAGTACAATTGCAAGCATAGTACCAATAGATGTTTGATGCGGTTGAGATAATATAATTGGTTGATTGTATAAATGATTTAACTCAATTAACGATATTAATGCTGCACACAAACCACCCATACCATTAAACATAGATACGAGTTCGGGCATTTTTGTCATTTGTACTTTTGTTGCTGATAACCAACCTCCAATAGTACCAATGGCTATAGCACCAAATATACACGCGTAAATAACAGGACTAACCGCGCCATTATGTAAAAAAATTGTTCCTAAAATGGCAACAGTCATACCAAATGCACCAATTAAATTACCTTTACGGGCTGTTTTGGCATTACCCATCATTTTTAAGCCCAATATAAATGTTACTGATCCAATGATGTAGCAGATTTCTAATAAATTTTGTTTCATATGTTTATTTTATTATTTTTTTAATTGTCATATGGTTTAGCCATTTAAGTATCATTCGTGTTTTTATTTTTTTGAATGATGGCTATTTCATATGTTTATTTATTGTTATTGAAATATAAAATTATTGATGCAAAGTCAAATAACTTATTTTTTCTTAAACATTTCTAACATCCTATCAGTAACAACAAAGCCACCTACTACATTGAGTGTACCTAATAACACTGCTAAAAAACCTAATGTTAATGCCAAATAGTTTGTGGTATCAATTGTTAGCATAACATGTATTGCGCCAACTATTACAACACCGTGTATGGCATTTGCGCCACTCATAAATGGTGTATGCAACACAGTAGGCACACCACCAATAACCTCAATTCCAACAAAAATTGAAAGTATTACAAAGTAAAATATTTCGCGATTATCGCCAAAAAAGGCTAATGTTTGTCTTATAATTTCCATCCTGTTTTTATTTATTGTTTTTTTATTAATACTATTTTAAATTGAATATTTATTAAACAATTCTTTATTTTTAATTTGATTAATGTTGTTTTTCACCTTTAAAAACAATTAAACTACCTTTTGTAATTTCTTCATTTAGTTCAAATTTAAAACCATCTTTATCGGCTAAATGCAATAATAATGTAGCCATATTTTTAGCATATAAATCGCTGGCATTCATAGGTAATAATGATGGTAAGTTACCTTCGCCAATAATTGTAACGCCATGTTTTTGAATATTTTTATTTAACTCGCTACCAATAACATTTCCACCTTGTTCTACCGCCATATCTACTATTACCGATCCAAAACGCATGCTTTTTACCATATCGTCAGTTACTAATACGGGTGCTTTGCGACCTGGTATTAAAGCGGTTGTTATAACAATATCGGCTTCTTTAACGTGTTTAGATACAAGTTCTTGCTGAGCTTTTAAAAACTCGTCGGATACACCTTTAACATAACCACCCTCCATTTTTACCGAGTCATCGCCTTTCATTTCAATAAACTTACCACCTAACGACATCACTTGCTCTTTAGTTTCGGGCCTAATATCACTTACCTCAACTACAGCGCCTAACCGTTTGGCAGTGGCAATAGCTTGCAAGCCAGCAACACCAGCGCCAAAAATTACAACTTTACAAGGCTTTATGGTACCTGCGGCGGTTGTCATCATTGGCATAATTTTACCAATGGTATCGGCCGCAAGCATAACGGCTTTGTAGCCACCCAAATTAGCTTGCGACGATAAGGCGTCCATTTTTTGTGCACGACTAATGCGTGGCACCGCATCCATACTAAATGCAGTAATACCAGCATTGCAACAAGCATCAACTAAACCCGAGTTTGTAGCAGCCCACATAAACGAAATTAAAACAGCTTCTTTTTTAAGTTTTAAAATTTCATTTGTAGTTGGTGCATTAACAGTTAATAAAACATCTGCTTGTGCATATAGCTCTTCGTTAGTTACTATTTTAGATCCAGCTGCAATGTATAAATCATCATTATAAAATGAATTTAAACCAGCGCCCGTTTCAACAATTACCTCAAAGCCTTTTTTAATTAGGTCTTTTACCACATCGGGGGTAATGGCTACACGGTTTTCTTTAAACTTAGTTTCTTTGGCAATGGCTAATTTCATATGTATAGTTTAATTATTTATTTGTCATACGATTTATTCATCTTCATTTTTCAATTGAATGATGACTATTTCATATGTGTATTTTCAATATTTTTTTTGTAATACGGTTTACTCTTCTTAATTATTTATTTAAAAAAAATGGCTATTGCAAAGGTGTGTTAATTACAATTTAATAAACTTAAATTCAGTTCGGCGGTTGTATTCATGTTCTTTATCAGAGCAATCAATCGCATCTACACATCTGTTACGAACTTGCGATTCGCCTTTACCATCTGCAGTTAATCTTAGTTTATTAATTCCTTTTTTTATTAAGTATTTAACTACTTCTTGCGAGCGTTGTGTTGATAGTTTTAAATTTTGCTCACTCTGCCCTTGCGAGTCGGTGTGTGAAGTAACTGTTAAATTATATGTTTTATGTATATTTAATAATCTAATAATTTTATCGAGCGTAACTTTCGATATGTTAGTTAACGTGTTTTCGCCTAATTCGTAAAATAAATTTTCGGTTAAATTAAACTCGTTTGCGGTTTGGCTACTTTTAGTTTTAAACTTTAATTCAATATCATCTTCAAATGCTATATCTGGCATTTTAAGTAATTCTATTTTAAGTATTTTATATACAAACCCTTCATCAGTTGCAGTAAAATTGCCTATAATTTTGCCTGTTTGTGCTGCGAGTAAAGCAAACTTAACATTAGGATTTTTTTCGTTAACCTTAACTAAATAATCTTGTTTAAGGTTTGGTAACTGCGTTTCAAAATCGCCATATTTATTTGTAATTAATTTTGCAATGGTATCTTTTTTTTCTGCTCCAATAATAAATACTTGTTTATCAGCATATGGTTTTTGTGTGTTATTTTCGTCTTCTGTTAAAATTTTTAAACGCAAAAATCGCGATTTAACGTAATTTTCATCACAATCAATTTCGTTAACCTGCTCGGTAGTTTTAGCAATACCGCACAATTTATTTTGCTCGTCGTATAATACAAAAATTGGCAAATCGGTTTCGGTAATGTTAAATTTTTTAAAAACCGATTGCATTGGCGAACGGTAATACTGTGTTGGTATTTTAGTTAAAAAACTTTTAGTTTTTTTCTTTTTTAAATCGCCCGTAAAAAAAATTGGAAACAAAGTAATTGCTGTTTTATCAAAAACATATTCGCTACCATTATACATTACCTCGGCTAATGCCTCTGTTTTAATATCATAAAACAAAAACACTTTTTTTTCGGTTGTTGTAAAACTATAGTCAACAATTTTTTGTTCGCTATTTGTATAGGCTAGTGTTTTAAGTAACAAAGGATTTTGAATAGTTAATTGCGCATTTGAATAAAAGCTAGCAATTAAAAAAACTAAAGTAAAAATTTTATTGATAAAGTTCATAATTTTAAGGCATTCTGTAAAATTTAAATTCTGTTCGTCTGTTTTCTTCAAGTTCTTTATCAGTACAATTAACACCATCTACACATCCATTTTTTGGCATCGATTCGCCTTTACCAATTGTAACAATTCTGTTTTTTTGTATGCCTTTGCTCACAAAGTAAGTAGCGCAAACATTGGCTCTTTTTAGCGATAGCTTTTCATTAAACAATGCATCGCCCTTACAATCGGTATGTGTAATAACATCTACTTTTAAATTTTGATTTTGTTTTAGTGTTTCTATTAAAATATTTAATTTTCGCTTTGCATCAAAATTTAATGTTGTGCCGCCCGATGCAAATAAATTTTCGGAGTAATAGTACTCCGAAAACTCAGTTACTGTAGGTACCATATCTATCATATCGTGTTTAGATAATTTACATTCGTAACCTGTAGGCACGTGGCTAAAATCATTTATAATTTCGCCCGTTTCATTTTCTAATAACAAACTTTCGTCGGCATTTATGTTTTCTGAATTTGACATTAGCAGGGTTAAATCTGCTTCGTTTTCTACATTAGTAATTGTAAAGCTACCAGCACTTGTTGTAGTTAATGTTTGTATTGTATCTTTTTTAGAATTTGTAACGTATATTTTTTCATTACCAATATATTTTTTATTTTCTTGTAAAGGTTGTGCAATTTTGCCTGTAATTTCTTTTATTTTTTTAGGTTTAATTGGGTTAGTGCGTTTATCGTTAATAACTGTAAGCAATTCGTCAACACTTGGGTTTAACGATACAATTTCTCCTGCCTCATCTATTACATAACCTTTGGGTACACTATTTACTTTAAATTGTTTTATAAAGTAATCATCATAAGCTTTAACAGCTATGTAATTATTAAATTTTTCTAAATTATATTTTTTAATGTCTGTTTCCCACAATAATTTATCGGCTTGTAGGGCAACAAAAATAATATCAAAACCTTCGCAGGTTTTATAGGCTACTTTATTATTTTGCTTATAAATGCGTTTATACTTATAAAAATTTTCTTTAGATTTTTCTTCGTTCGAATTCCAAAAATGGATATAAACAACATTGTTTTTATTAGGAAAGCTTACACTTTCAACCGTGTTTTTATATGATGGCAAAATAAAATTACTTGCTTTATCGTGTAATTTTAAATCGGCATTAGTTTGTGCAACTGTAATAGTTGTTATTAATAATGCTATTATGCAATTTATTAGTGTGTTCATTTAGGTACTTTACTTTATTAAATTTTAGTTGAATTTTAATTTATTAATCATTTAAAAAAAATTTAAATTCACTTCTTCTATTTATTTCTAATTCGGCATCGGTGCAAGGCACATCGTCAATACACGAATTAATTGGTTCGGTTTCGCCTTTACCAAAAACTTTTATACGGTTAGGGGCTATTGTTTTGTAAACAAAATAACTCGATAAAGCGGTGGCCCTTTTTAACGAAAGCTTTTGATTTAATTCACTATCGCCTTTACAATCGGTATGTGTTGTTATTTCAACACGTAGCTTGTTGTTAGCTTTCATTTTATCTACTAAAAAATTAAGTTTATATTTTGCATCTGCCGATAAATCAGCTCCGCCCGATTTAAATAAATTTTCTTTAAAATATAAATCTTTAACTTCTTTTACTGTTTTTAATTTAACCTCGGTATCTTTTAATGGCTTCATAAAAACACGTTCAACGTCTAATAATTTATATTCAAATCCTTTTTCATTATCGTCAAATTTTCCAATAATTTCGCCGTTTTCAGAAGCTAAGTATAATTTTTCGTCGTTAATTTGTGTACTGTGCCCAACATTAATGTTTAAGTTTTGTGCAGTTGGTAAATCTTTACCATAAAAATTACCTTGTTCGTTAGTTATCAAAGTTTGAATGGTATCTTTTTTATCATTAAGTAAATAAATTTTTTCGTTTTGTAACGGCTTGGTTTTATCGCCAATTAAAATTTTACCCGATACTTTTGTTATGGCTTCGTTGGTGCTTAATGTATTTTTCTTTTCATCTAAATAATTCATTAACGTTGTTAAATCAGGATTTACGGCTACAATATTTCCCTTTTCATCAATTATAAAACTACTTGGTGTTTCGCTTAATTTATAAGGTTTAACAAAATAATCTTTAAAACCTTTTAATGCTATGCAATTATTAAGTTTGGTTAGGTTATGTTTTATTAAATCGTCAGTCCAAATTGTTCTATCGCTTTGTAACGCAATTGTAATTAATTCAAATCCTTCGGCAGTTTTATAATCTAAACCCGAGTAGCGAGTATTTAATCGGTTAAATTTATATAACATGTTTTTAGAGTTGGCAACCGATGATGACCAAAAATAAACAAATGCAATTTTTTTGTTATACGGAAACGAAAAACTTTGTATGGTGTTTAATGCAGTTGGCAACACTAGGTTAGGTGCATGGTTACCAATGTTAAGTTTGGTTGAGTCTTGAGAAAAAGAGTTATTTAAATATAATAGCGTAAAAATAAAAAATAAAAATTTAGTCATATAATTCTATTTTAATAATGTTTTTAATGTTAATAATAATGCTTCGCCTCGTAAATTTTTAGCTATAATAATTCCATTTTCATCAATTAATAAATTGTAGGGTACGCTTTGTATTTGGTATTTAACTGCTGCTTCGTTACTCCAATGTTTTAAATCGCTTACGTGGTTTGGCCAAATTAATTTATCTTTTTCAATAGCTCGTTTCCAATTTTCTTTATTACTATCAAGCGATACACTAAACACATCAAACCCGTTGCCGTTTTTAAACTTTGCGTTATTGTATTGGTTATAAGCGGCAACAACAGTAGGATTTTCGGCACGGCACGGGCCACACCAACTTGCCCAAAAATCAATTAATACTAATTTTCCTTTTAATGATGATAAGGTTAACGATACATCATTTGTATTATTTTGAATAATATTTGGCGCTTTGTTTCCTAAATTTAAACCTTCAATTATATCTATAGCAACTGTGCCACTACCTTGTTGTTGCGTAACAACTTGGTTGATTGTGTTTTTTGTAGTTGGTTGTGTTTTTTGTTTGCTTTTGCAAGCAAAGCCTAACATTGCAACAATTAAAATAAATATGCTATTTTTTATATTCACAATTTAGTTTTTATCTTTTCTAATAATTTCGGCGCCAATGGCGTTTAAGCGACCATCTATATTTTGATAACCTCTATCTATTTGATTAATATTAAAAATGGTGCTTTTTCCTTTTGCACTCATCGCTGCAATTAATAAAGCAACACCTGCTCTAATATCTGGCGATGCCATTTGTATTGCTTTTAGTTGCACTTTTCTATCGAGTCCCATTACGGTTGCACGGTGTGGGTCGCACAAAATAATTTGAGCTCCCATATCTATTAATTTATCTACAAAAAACAAACGGCTTTCAAACATTTTTTGATGTATCAATACGTTGCCGCGAGCTTGGGTTGCCGTAACTAACATAATGCTTAATAAATCGGGTGTAAAGCCTGGCCAAATAGCATCGGCAACGGTAAGCATTGAGCCATCAATAAACGATTCTATTTCGTAATGCGCCTGCGAAGGAATATAAATATCATCGCCCCTGCGTTCCATTTGTATTCCTAACCTCGAAAACACTTTTGGTATGCATCCTAAATTATCATACGACACATCTTTAATTGTAATTTCGGATTGTGTCATTGCAGCTAAGCCAATAAAAGAGCCTATCTCAATCATATCGGGTAAAATGCGGTGAGTTGTTCCAGTTAATGATGTTACACCTTGTATAGTTAATAAATTAGAGCCAACGCCTGTAATTTTAGCGCCCATTCTATTTAACATTTTACACAATTGCTGCAAGTAGGGTTCACAAGCTGCATTATAAATTGTTGTAGTACCTTCGGCTAAAACAGCTGCCATTACAATGTTTGCAGTGCCAGTAACCGATGCCTCATCCAATAACATATAAGCACCTTTTAACTTTGTAGCGGTTACTTTAAAATTTTCGTTATCGCTATCGTATTCAAATTTTGCTCCTAAATTTTCAAAGCCAATAAAATGAGTATCCATTCGGCGACGCCCAATTTTATCGCCACCTGGCTTTGGCATGTAGGCACGCCCAAAACGGGCTAACATTGGCCCAATAATCATTGTTGAACCACGCAATCCTCCGCCTTTTGTTTTAAACTCGGGCGACACTAAATAATCTACATTAATTTCATCAGACTGAAAGGTGTATTCTTCGTGACCAGTTTTTTGAACCTTTACACCTAGTGCACTCAACAAATCAATTAACTTATTAATATCAACAATATCAGGTATGTTACTAATTGTAACTTTATCTGATGTTAATAGCACGGCACACAAAATTTGAAGTGCTTCGTTTTTTGCGCCTTGTGGCACTATATCTCCTTTTAATTGTTTGCCTCCTGTTACTTCAAATATTGCCATACTATGTTATAAAATTTAAGTAAATTATTGATTACTGTTGTTTTTATTACGGTGCTTAAATTTATTTTTATTGTTGTTATTTTTTTTGAATCTGTTTTTGTTATTGCTACCTGCATTAACTGTAATTGGCATTTGATTATTGTGATTTTTATTTTTTAATTCGTTAGCGTGGGTTAATGCCGATGATTCGTCGATGTGCAACTCATCATTTGTCATTTCTTTAAATTGCTTAAAAATAACATCATCTGTAACCGAATCTTTATTCCAATTTACATACGATTTTTTTAAGTGATTTGCTATTAATCGCGATAACTCTTTTTTCTCATCACCTTCTTGGTAAGTTTTTGCTACATCAATAATGCGCTCAATAGTTTTACCATAGTGTTTGTATTTTATTTTAGATGCAGGATACGGAACCACTTTTGGTTTTGTGGTAAATGTTTCGGCAGTTGGCCGCGGATAAGGTGAATCGACATCTAATTTAAATTTTGAAATTAAAAATAAATGATCCCATAGTTTGTGGGTATAATCGGCAATATCGCGTAAATGGGGGTTTAATTGCCCCATAATTTGAATAATTGCCCTTGCGCATTTGTTACGCTCTTCTCTATCATCAATAGTTATGCAATGGTCAATCATAACTTGTATGTTACGACCGTATTCGGGAATTTGTAATTTAGGTAATTGTGTATTGTATTCCATAGTGTTATTAAAAATTTAAAGATACTAAAAAAAGGCAATTATATAGCTGATTTTAAAAGAGATATGAATAACTAAAAGTTAATAAAAGCCAAGTAATAAAAGGTTTATTAAGCTACATTTACAACCATAAAAAAACTAATAAACCAAAACTATAAATGAAAAATGTTTTAATTGCAGGAAGTAGCGGAATGATTGGTTCGTTAATTTTAACAGAATGTTTAAATAGTCCCGAAATTAATAAAGTAACTATTATTAACAGAAAGCCATCGGCAATAAAACATCCTAAAATTATTGAAATCATTCATTCCGATTTTAATAATTTTGATTCCGTTAAAGAAAGTTTTAAATACATTAACACTTGTTATTACTGTGTAGGTATTTATACTGGGCAAGCCCCAAAAGAAGAGTTTAATAACATTACCATTAATTTTACAAAAGCATTTACCGAAACCTTAAAAACTAACAGCCCACAAGCCACTGTGTGTTTTTTAAGTGGTGCTGGTGCCGATACTACTGAAAAAAGCAGTGTGTTATTTGCTAAAGCAAAAGGTATTGCCGAAAACAATTTATTAAAATTAAATTTTAAACAAACCTATATTTTTAGGCCAGCTTATATTTACCCTGTAACGCCTCGCGTTGAACCAAATTTTACCTATAAGGTATTTAGATTTTTATACAAACCCTTATCCGCAATTTTTCCTAATGCTGCCGTAACATCAATAAAATTAGCTAACAAATTATTTACAGTTGGCTTAAATGGTAACGATAAAGTAATTTTAGAAAACAAAGATATTAGAATTTAAAATTTGGTTTAGTTGTAGGCATTTAAATTTTAATGCCTACAACTAACACATCGTCTGTTTGATTTTTATCTTGTTTCCAATTATTAAACGAGTAATCTAAAAACGATTCTTGCTCATCTAATTCCATATCGGTAATAGTTAAGAGTAAATCTTTAAAATTAGTTTTATTTAATTTTTTATTTTTCTCGCCACCAAACTGATCAATAAAACCATCGGTAAATAAATACACACTATCATTTTTTTGTAATTGATAGGTTAGGGTGTCAAACTTTTTTTCGATACCCGAATAAAAACCAATAGGATAGCGACTGCCTTTTAATTCAATAATTTTACCATTACTTACAACAAGTGCCGACCTAAAAGCCCCCGAAAAAATTAGTTCGTTGTTTTTTTTATCAATTCTAATTAAAGCAACATCCATGCCATCACTAAATTTAGCGTCGGCATTTTTATTAATTGTTTTTGCAAGCTCCTCATCAAGTGCTTTTAAAATACTTGATGGGTCGGTAATTTTTCTATTCAAAAACACTTCTTTAAACAATGAGTTTGCAACCATACTCATCATAGCACCAGGCACCCCGTGGCCAGTACAATCTACAACAGCTATGTATTTGTAATTGTTGTTTTCATAAAACCAATAATAATCGCCACTAACAATATCTTTTGGTTTATATAATAAAAATGAGTTTGCAAATAGTTGTTTTAATTCGAGTTCGCTTTGCAAAATAGATTGCTGTATGCGTTGCGCATAATAAATACTATCGGTTACATTTTTATTTTTTTCGATAAGTTGTTTATTCGCTTCTATTAACTTTCGTTCATTGTATTTATTTTCGGTTACATCATAGCCTATTGCTATTAATTGATCATTGTTTAGTTGTGATACATTCCAACGTATCCATTTTTTACCCCCAGCAAAGGTTTTTAATTCGTGCTCAAAAACTTGCGATGTAATGGTGTTATTATTTATACTGTTAAGTATTTTTTGCTTAATAAACTCGCCTTCGGGTTTGCTAAAGCGAGTAACTTCGTACCAAGCAAAGCCAAGTAATTGGTTAGCGTTGTAGCCAAGTAATTGCTCGGCCGATTTGCTAACATACTCAACACTGCCGTTGGTGTTTAAAACTAAAACTAAGGTATTTAACTTATCAAGAATTTGATCTTGTATATCAATTGCAAACATAAAATTTTAAATAAAAAGGTGAAAATTAAATTAATTACTAGCTACAGATGATGCGCCACATATAATACTGGCAGCAATGCTTAATAATAATTTTATGTTGATGTGTTTTTTTCACGATACAAATATAAACTAAAAACAATAGCAATTGATTTTATTTAAAAAAATGTGGGGTCAAAATTTTTGAAATATTTAACTGATCAAAAAAAGTGTTATGTTTTGTTTACATTTATTTAAACAATTTTTAAACTCATTTTATAAAAGAATAAACGAAAAAAAAAATTAAAAATTAGTTAGTTGTATTTACATCATTATAACAATCTCGGCACAAAGGCTCGTAACTATCGGTTTCGCCTAAAACAACTAAATTAGTTTCGTTTGTTTTGCGATGCGATATATGCGCTAAACTACCGCAATGCATACATATTGCGTGTACTTTAGTAACGTACTCGGCGCAGGCTAATAAGGCTGGCATAGGGCCAAATGGTTGTCCTTTAAAATCCATATCTAAACCCGCAACAATAACTCGCACGCCACTATTTGCTAACTGATTGCAAACGTTTACAAGTTCCATGTCAAAAAACTGAGCCTCATCAATACCAACAACTTCTACATCGCTAGTAAGCAATAAAATATTTGAACTTGCAGGCACAGGCGTACTCATAATTTCGTTGCCCTGGTGAGATACAACTTTTTCATCGTGATAGCGAGTATCTATTTGTGGTTTAAAAATTTCGACTTTTTGTTTTGCAAATTGTGCACGTTTTAGCCTGCGTATTAGTTCTTCTGTTTTGCCAGAAAACATTGAGCCACAAACTACCTCAATCCATCCTTTGCGATGCGGACTATTTTTGATGTTTTCTAAAAACATTGATTTTATTTTTTTTAATAACTAAGCATAAAAATAAAGTTAAGAAATGATAAATTGCTTTAAATTTATTTCTTAATTATCCACAAATTATGCAAACAGACTTTTTATTACCACTACTAAGTGCTAAAATTGACGAATTAAAATTAAAAATTAAGTTAATAGAACAGCAACCAATACCAACCACACAATGTGTATATGAGTTAGTGGTAGCCTTAAACGACTGTCAAAAATACGCATCGAGTTACTTAGTTATTAGTGAAAATGCGAAAACTGTAGCCGATAATAATTTGCATTTAAAATTAATGTCGGTGCAAAACGCTAAACCACAAACTATAACTACCGAGCCATTAAAAATTATTACTGAAACCATCGTTAATATTGATAATACAATAGAAAAAAAAGAAATAGAGCATGCGAAATTAAAAAACAATATCGAATTTAAAACTGAGCCAATTAACATTAGCATTAACGATAAATTTAGATTTATAAATGAATTATTTAGTGCAAACGCTACCGAATACAATATTGCCATTGAGCAAATAAACACCGTTAATACTATTGATGAAGCCAATGCTTATTTTAAAAGTTTAAAATCGGTTTATGACTGGAATGATGATAACGAAATGTTTAAAAAAATTATTGATTTAACACATAAACGTTTTGTTTAAATAATGATTGCTTGTTTTTTACGCTTAATACTATTAATACAATTATTAATTGTTACTAGTTGTGTTTATGCACAAGATACAATTTATGCTCGCAAACTAATTAAGCAACTTTGCAGCAAACAATTTTTAGGCAGGGGTTATGTAAATAATGGTGTTAACAAAGCCGCCGCATTTATTGAAAAAGAAATAAAGTACATTGGGTTACAAAAATTTAACAAATCGTATGTGCAAACTTACACCATGAGTGTAAACACTTTTCCTGGTTTAATGAATGTTACAGTTAATAAAAAACTGCTAATGCCAGGTATTAATTATTTAATACAACCAACTGCAACTACATTAAAAGCCAGTTACTCGTTAGTAAAAACAGATAGTGTAACCTATCAGGCATTTAATAAAAAACAACAAGCGCCAGTAATTATTAAATTACAAAAAAAATTAACCTACACCGTTGCTACCGAAACTAAAAGCCAAACCGTTATAGAGTTATTAAAAGACTCTAGTATAAATGAATTAAAAAATATTGAAATAAAATTTAAAACTAAATTTATTTCGCAATTTAAAACTAAAAACATAGTAGGTTTTATTAAAGGAAACCAACACCCCGATACTTTTATTGTGTTTACAGCGCACTACGACCATTTAGGTGCAATGGGTAAAAATACTTTTTTTGCTGGTGCTAACGATAATGCAAGTGGTGTTAGTATGCTATTAAATTTAGCTAACTATTACAAAACACATACTACTAAATATAGTGTTGCATTTATTTTTTTTAGTGGAGAAGAGGCTGGTTTACTCGGCTCTAAATATTATAGCGAACATCCTTTGTTTGCATTATCGCAAATTAAATTTTTAACTAATTTAGATTTACTAGGTACTGGTAGCGAAGGTGTAATGGTTGTTAATGCTACAGTTTTTAAAAATCAATTTGAAAAATTAAATCAAATAAACACAACTAAAAATTATTTGCCACTAATTAAACAACGTGGCAAGGCTGCAAATAGTGATCATTATTGGTTTACCGAAAAAGGAGTGCCTAGTTTTTTTATATACACATTAGGAGGTATAAAAGCCTATCACGATGTGTTTGATGTTGAAACTACATTGCCTTTAACTAAATACAACGAGGTGTGTAAATTATTAATTAATTTTGTTAGCACATTTTAGAATAAAAAATAAAAAGTGTTTTATTTTTTATTCTAAAATATTAGTTAATGTTACGCTTCAACCTCAGTAACAATACTAGGAAAAATACGCACGTTGTTATTTTCTTCGCGTCTAAACTGATACGTAAATTTATAATGACTCTCTAAACCCGATTTATTTGGTAAACCGTTAATCATCATAATGTTTCGGTTTTTAGCAAAGCGCAACAACTCACGTAAATAATGCGCGCTAATTTGACCTACTTCATCAATAATACAATGCACTCTAAAATCGGAACTACTACGGTGGCTCGATTCTTTAATAAAAACATGCAACAACGTAATATAAATAATTGCTTTAACTAACACATCGGTTCCTGTACTTCCAATGCTATCTATTTTATGAGTCCAACCAGTTTCATTCATCCCCTCTTTTATATTAAATCGAAGTTCAAATAAATCTTGCAATCTAATCTCTTCTTGCTCTTGCTCTTTAATGGCGGTTCGCAACTGGTCTAATAATTTTACCGCACGGCTACTTACTTCTTTGTTTTTTGGCGTTCCAAAATCAGTATTAAATAAGCCTTCGTTATAAACTAAGCCATTCTCTTCTCTAAACTCTTGCACACGTTTTAATAGCTTGTATACTTTGTTATCCGATTCTTCTAATCTAATTTTAATAAATTCAATTAGTTTACTTTCTTCAAATTCGGCTTTCTTAAAATCTTCGGCAATTAATGTAATAATGTGTTGTATTTTATCTTTTTGCCCGCTTAACTCTTTAACTTTTGTAGCAATACTATCTGTTACTAATCCAATTTGCGTAGCTGTTTCTGCAATCGATAAATCAATTTTATTTTCATTAATAAATGAGCGTAAGTTTTGTGCAAATCGTTCGTATTCGCCCTGAGTAGCATCGTTGCGAATTGCAAAATTAAAGTGATTATCAAGCCTAAATTTACCCGAAAACTCATTAACGTATCGTTGAAAAGCGCCGTACTCTTCATTAAAATGCGAATCGTTTTTTAGTAATTGTGTACACAAATCCATTACGCTGTAATTGGTTTTTTTTGGTTCGGCACGTTCAATTATATCTGCATATTTGTTATATACAGGAGTTTCTCTAAAGTTTTTTGTAAAATAATTAATGCCATTATTAAATTCAATGAGCTCTTCGTCAAATGCACGTTTTTGTTTATTTAACTCCATGCGCTTTATGTTATACTTACGCGCTATCTCTTCGAGTTCTGCAGTTAAATCATTAGCCGATTTAACATACTCTTCTTTTTTTTGAATTAAATCAGGTAGCTTATCAAATTTTTCGCGTTTATCTTTTAAATAATCGCTAACAACTTGTGCATATTGTTCAATTTCTTTTAAGGCTTCTTGTAATTCTTTTATGCGAGCATCAATTTTTTTTATCTCTTTGCTATCAACGCCTTTATCTTTAAAGTTCGATTCTTTTTCGTTACTTAATTGTGTTTCTTTTTGTTCATACTCTTTTACTTGGTTTTTCTTTTCAACCTCTAACTCACTTATTTCTGTTTCCTGCCTGCCTTTTAAATCAAGTAAACGCTCATCATTAAAAACTTTTAGTTTATCAAACTGAGTATTAAAATCATTTAATAAATTATTTTTCTTTTTATTTAAAATGGCTAATTCCTCTTCAATAATATTTATTTTTTGGCGGTTGCCCGATAACGATTGTTCAACCTCTGTGCTGGCACGTTGTTTCCAATCTTCTAACTCTAAAATTAATTTTTTCTCGCGTTTATCAGCTAACTCTAGCGAGTAATCCAACACTTTTAAATCTTCTTTTAACTCGCCTAATTGTTTTCCAAATTTATCGGCAGCCAACATTTTTTCATCATTATTTGATGTTTGAAATTGGTTAAGAGATTCTTCCAAATCGCGAATTAAGGCAAGGCGTTCATTTTTTTCAAATTGATATTCTTCAATAGATTTTGATACAACGGTAACATCATCTAATTTTAAATTTATACCATAAAGTGATAAGCCTTTTTCGGTTGTAAGTGACGGCGATAAATCGGTGCGAAATAATAAATCTTCGTTAACAACTTTACCAATTGTATTTTGCCAATCTTTTACATTTTTTTCCAGGTAACCATAAAGCGCATCGTGTTGCACATTTAGCTTATCTTCAATAGCTTTAATTTCGGCCTTAATGCGTATAATTTCGTTGTTAGTTTTTTGTACTTGATTAGAGAGCGAACCTTTTAATTTTTGCTCTAATGCTTCCCAATCTTTTTGATTGCTTTGTACTAAATTATTTTTAATAGCACGTTCACTTTTATTTTTATAGTTAATTGCTCTTAACTCTGCCAGTTCATTTTCGTGCGATTTAATTTCACCTTCATAAAAACGGGTGTTGCGTATAACTTTTTCGTCGGCCTTTAACTCATTAAATTCTATTTGTTTGCTTGTTACTTCGGCATTTACATCTTGTAACGATTCTTCTCGCTTTTGTTTAAACTCTGCGTCTTTTTTATTGAATTCGTTTTTTTGTAATAATTGTAATTCGTTATAGTGATTAAAAATTTCGCTTGTGCGCGAATTTATTTTATTTACATAGGCAGTTTTATCGTTACGCAATTGTTCAATTAACGATGAGTATTTCATTTCAATACTTTGCACGTTTGATGTAAGCGATTCGTACTCACGGCGTGCAATATTTAAATCTACTTGTAGTTTTTCACGCTCTGCATTTTTTTCAACAGCTTGTTCAATGTTTTTTTCTTTGTATTCTTTTAATAATTTATTTGCCTCACGTATGGTTCTATCATAGTAACCAATTTCTTCGCGAATGTCTTTTTGTTTTTCTTCTAAGTTTGTTTTTTGTGTTTCGTTTCCTTCTGTTAATTTATCTAATTCTTCTTCTTTTTCGCGCGATGATTTAATAATGCTTTCATTTTGAGTTTCGGCATAGCGCAAACTACTCCCTAATTTATCTGACATTTCCATTTGCGCACCTTTTAACATGTGAACCTGGTCGTATTTTTTATCAATAAACTCAATTAACTGTTGCGACTCTTTTTTTAAATATATTTCTATGTCGCTATATTTTTCGTTAAACTGACGTAACTGTCGCTCAACTTGCTCTAATTTAATACTACTGCTTTCAGTAGATAACGAATTAGCAATAAAGTCTTTTATAAATCGGCTATCAACGCTACTTTTAGATGATAAAAAAACATTTGTAATTGATTTAGGTATGTTTTGATATTTTTCATTTCCTTTTAGTAAATAAAATTTAGATAATTGCTTATCGGTTTCGGTGCCATACAATACATTACGGTAACGCTCAAAAGTATCAATTTGATTACTAATGTATATACCACGTTTTTCGAACCCTGCTACAACTTCTTTAATTTTAATGGCTTCGTCGTTTTCGTTAAAAAAATAATCGGGATTATATTCGGCATCAACAAACCTAAAAACTAGTTTGTTGTGGCGATACACAATTACAAAAAAAGGTTTATCCTCGGTGCGTATTTCGTATATTAAATAAGAGTTTTCAAATTTAAAGTAATGTTCTTCAAATGGTTTTTGCGATGGGGCAATACCAAGCCCACGTGTATTTGCACTATAAAAAAATAAAATGGCGCGTTGCAACGATGTTTTACCAAAGTTATTGGTGCCTACAAAACAAGTGTTACCACTCATTTCAATATCGGCATACTTTACGTTTGCAATATTTATTTCAACAATTCTATTTAATATTCTACAGTTTTCCATTTTCTTAATTCTTACAAACTCCACAAATAATTGTGAATCTATTTTATTTTTTTAATTAGCTCTACTTGTTTTTTGGTTATTGATAAATAGTATTTATGAAATAGCATTAATAATCATATAAATACTCAAATGCTTTAGTATACGTATCAGTATTTTTAGGGTCAACCGCTTTTAAGGCTAAAGCGTTTGGCATTATAATATTATACAAACCAATTTTACTACGACTTTTGTTTGCCAATCCAATTTTAGTTCCAATAGTTTTTTCTGAACCCATTAACGGTTCATAAAATTCTAACTCTTGTCCGTTTAACAAATTACGTCTATCAATAACACTAGCATAAAATGCTGGTGAAATATTACCTTCGGTTAAAGCCTTAAATAGCATAGGGTTTAGCTTATCGTTTGTTTTATCGTTATCATAATTTAATAATATGTTTTGCGCAATTTTACAAGCTCGTTTATCCATTAATTTTAACGTAGGAAAACCATTTTGTTTAATATTATCTAAAAGTTTAATAGCTACAATCGAATCGGCTTTTCGTTTTTCTTTTACTAATTTGTACTTACTCGTAAAATCGGGAGTTGTTTTGCTGCATTTAGGATTTTTTAAACACGTTGTGCAAACTGTAATTGCTGTTACATAATTTGCTGTTGTATATTTTTTACCTTCTTGCACACTTGCATACAATTCATTTTCCCAATTGCTATTTTTATTAGCACGGCCTTCATTTTCCCATTTTGATAGGTTTGTTTGGTAAATTTCTTTAGTGTTTTTATTGTAAAACGAAATTGCATCTGTATACATACTATCAACTTCGTAACCACCTTTAATTGCTTTTTCTAAATATTCTAAAGCTTTAAATTCTTCTTTAATTTTTAAAGCGCACAAGGCCGCTTTAAAATAATGGCCAACATTAATAGCACCTTTATACGAATCAAAAGCAATACTGTAACGTGCATAACCATGTATTAGCGAATCGTGTTTAAACATGCGCTCGGCAATTGATATTTTTTGATGATACTGTATAAAGTCATCGGTAGGAAACGAATACTTTGTTTGCGAAATTGAATTTAATGCGGTGAGCATTATAACAATTAAGTTTATTTTTTTTATCATATTAGTTTCAATTAAATACTTTTAATTTAAATAGTGTTTTTTTAATTATAAATTAAGCCTTGTGCTGTGCCATCTCCATTACTATCTTCATAAATAGCTACCGAATTTATAATATCTAATAAATACGTATACGAATCAAGTACTTTATACGATTCTGATTTTTCATCTTCTAATTCTAAAAACGAATCGCGACTCATTAAATCGCAAATTTCACGTACTTTGTTATGCAGGGTTTCTGATCGGTATAATGGTATTTTTTGCAACTTTTGTTTTAACCTCACATTTGCATTACACTCTTCGGCAATTTCGCTCGGTCTAAATCTGCTACCTATTGTAATTTTATTATCCATGCTGGCAAACAAATCAATTATATCAATGTAGCGTTCAAATCGTTCCAGTTTTTTTTCAATTTCGCTATTAGGTTCGCTCATTTTTGAGAAATAAAAAAAATTATTACCTCTCTCAATATTGTATCGTATAACATTAAAGTATGCTTGAATTCTGTCAAAATTTTCGGGATTATTTATTACATCATATAACCGATTCATACCATCGCGCGAACCATTACTTGATATGAAATTACCACGAGCCATTACCGAAAAAATTTCGTGCGTTTGTTTAGGTAAATTAAAATTATAGTCTTCCATTTTATGTGTTTATTATACTTTAACTTTTTTAGTTTTTTCTTTAGTAGGTAAAATTAACGTGTAGCCTAAGCGTTTTTTTAATTTCGATTCTGTTTCAATGTAATCATGGTATTGTAATCGGTATTTAAAATCCAAATCGTTTTGATATTCCATAGCTATTTCTACAAACAACGATAGTCTATCTTCAAACGTAACAGTACCAACAGCTTTAGGAAACTTATAATCTATTAAATACTCAAACAAATTAAGTTTGTTTTGTATTAAAAAACGCTCAACTAATTTTTCAGTATCTAATTTTATTTGCTGTTCAAGTCCTTTATCTTTAAAATCGCCAGCCATTTTATCGGCTAAACCACGCACCATTAAACGCGTAATTTTATATTTTTCGGCTATTCGTTTACACAATACATGCCCATCATCGGTATATAAAAAATCGACTGGTATTTTTGTTTTTGGCGTTTTGTGTCCGTTGTGCTTTAGTGTGTTTATGCTGCCAACAATTTCTCTAAAGTTTGTTTTAAAATGAAGCGTACCGTGGTCTTTAACTTCTTTTAAACGCTGTGCTTTTTTATAAACATCTAACTGAAACTGTATTTTATTTATAAAGTCGGTAATATCAGTTTGTATTTCAATTAAGAAGTCTAAGTTTTCAATTAAACTTAATTTTAGTGCGGCAACAATTCCAAATAATTCGGTATCGTTAGTAATATTAAATAAGTTGCGTGTTTCATCAACTATATCAGTTGTTTTTTTAATAAAATCAATTATGGTATCACGTTTTTCGCGATAATCTTCGAGTTTTTGTAATTTAATACGGTAGTTACTTTCATTTTTATAAGTATCATCAACATTTTTTTGAAGCTTAATAATTTCGCGAGTAAGTGTTGCGTTAATCCGTTTTAAATATTTTTTAATACTTCGTAAAAAGCGCATTTCGCGCGCCTCTTGATAAAAATTAATATGGCGTTTTAATTCGTAAATATAATCGTTTATAAAGCCAGGTGTTACTTCACCAATTTCCATAAAATCCTCAAACATAGCAACCACGCTATCGTTTAAGCTAACTACATTTTCGTATTCGGTCAAAATATCAAGCGATACTAATTTGCGGTATTGTTCATCGCTAATATCATCGCGCCCTAACAATTCATTTACGGTTATTTGATCGCGTTGCCCAAATAATAACTCAATTACACCACGGTTGTGATATAGGTTTGATAATAAATCTTTAACATTAACTTGTAAACTCATTAAATAATAGTGCTGTTATAACCTACTAAAAATACAAAGGCTTTGCAGTGTAATAAAGTTGGTTTATTAACAAAATTAAGAGTAGTTAACAAATGAATTTGATATATAATGTAACTACTTGATAAATAGCTTTTATTATGTTAATAGTTAGTTGATAATCATTAATCGTAAACTATTTTTTATAGTTCACGGCAAGCCTTCTTGCATTGGCGAATTCTTTTTTAATATTATTTGGAGTTCCTCTACTATTTCTTTAAAGTTTTGCGACCTATCTTTTTAGAGATAGATAATCATTATTTGATTTACGAAAATAAATCACTTTATAAACTAAAAATATTTAATAAAAAAAACTCCATCAAATTAATGATGAAGTTTTTTGACCTTACTTATAATTAAAAATTAGTTTACTATGCATCAGGCTTATTTTTTTCAGCAATAGTTTTGGCCGAGTCAAACATTTTTTGAATTGCTTCTTTACTCAAAGGTTCGCCATCTGTTGTTAAAACGTCTTCAAATACATAGGTTGTACCCGATGCTTTTTGTATTGAATAAAAATGAAATTCAGGTTTTGTTATTTCGCTTTCCCACATTATAGTTGTAGGCTCTTCAATTGTAAAGGCTTTAAATTTATTAACATCGTTTGATTTTACATCACTTTTCTTTAATTCAATATCACCAGCATCTTCGCTAATTGATACATGAAAATTTTTACCAACTTTAATCTCTAAAGCGCCCCAACTTTGCTCAACAATTTCTAGTTTTGATGTAGTTGTATCGGGCACAAAAATAAAAAATTGTTTTCCGTATTTCCCTAAATCTAAAGCTACCATTCCTGCTGGTGCTGGTGCATCTTGTTTATTTTCTTTTTCTCCGCAAGAAGTTATTATCATTGAAGAAATGAGAAGTGCGATTGCTGTAATAATTTTTGTCATAGTTTAAATTTTAAAAAAACAAATATAATGTAATTAGGCTATTTAATAAAAATAAAAATGCCACTATTTAAATAGTGGCATTTTTAATAAATAAAAAACCCCGCTAATGCGGGGCTTTAAATTACTTCTTTTTAGCTACTGCTTTTTTAGGAGCTGCTTTTTTTACTGCTTTTTTAGGAGCTGCTTTTTTTACTACTTTTTTAGCTGCTGCTTTTTTTGGAGCTGCTTTTTTTACTGCTTTCTTAGCTGCTGCTTTTTTTGGAGCTGCTTTTTTTGCTGCTTTCTTAGGAGCTGCTTTTTTAGTTGTTGCCATGGTTTTTTGTTTTTGAGTTTTTGTTAATACGAAGTAAATAAAATTTTTAACGCTAACTAATTTTCAACGCATTAATTTATTAACATAAACTTGTTGAAATTGTTAATACCTACTTTAATTTACACGCACTCATTTTACAAACTATATTTTTTTATGAAATAATTTAAATCGATAGCTCAAACAACCTTATTTTAAAGGTGTTTATAGAGTAGTACACATTAAATGAATAAAAATTGTTTTTATAATTTATAATAAAAAGCAATAAAAAAAAATTGAAAATAAAATCGTTAACGATATTTTATTTTTTATTTTACAAGCCATTCACTCTCAATTTCCCAACCTGCTAATAATTTAATTGGTGTTTTATTTATAAAAATTGTTTCGGGTTGTTGTTTTAAAAAATAATTACCCGTATCAAAACGCTTGTTTTTATTGGCATCTTCAACCACATTAACAAAATAGTTGCCAGGCAATAAGTTGTTATACTCAATGATTTTTTCTGATGTTGACGCTAATGAAACCTCAACTAAACTTTCATTTATTAGTTGCTCCTTATCATTTAATAAGCGTACTAAATAATTTTCTTTTTTAGGGAGTTGTAGTTTTAACTTTAATTGCGCATAATCTTCGGCGCTTGTTGTTTTAAATTTAAAGTTGAGCGAATCGTTTATTCTGCCTGTAGAATCGGAAAAAGCACCATTATCAATTATAATTTGATATTGTGTTTCTGGTTGTAATGTAGTATTAATAAAAAAAGAGTTTACCTGTTTTTCATTTTCTGTAAGTTGATAGGCTTGCTTAATCTTTATTGAATCAGTTAGTTTATAACATGTAATGTGTTCTTTTTTTATATCAGTTATATTAAAAGGTATGTTTAATTCAATTGCAGGAATTTTATAGTAAGGAAATGAATTAGTAAGGTTTGAGTTAACAACGTATTTTAACTGGCTGTTCTTTTTTATTTTTCCATATTCAATTAACGAGGGTGTTTTTAAAGTTAAGGTATCGCTTTTTGTACTACGATTTACAATAACATTTAACGTATCAAAAACGTTTTTGTAATATACCGTAACGCTATCTTGTAGTTCATTAATATGATAAGAGCCTTCATTGTTTTTTAAAGTTACTGTTGTAATATCTATACATGGTTTATTGTATACAATTAATGCCTTTCCATATTCAATAACAAATGATTTTTTTACAAAACATTTATTTGGCAACTCTTTAAATAAATTTAACTCAACATCATTTGTACTATTAGTATTAACAGTGTTTTCTAAAAAGGCAATTTGCTCTTCGGCACCATCATACACTAAATTTTTATTTGCATCACTTATTGCAATTAGTTTAAAATTTTTGTTTGGCAAGTAGTTAAAATTAAACTTACCATCGGCAGTTGTTTTGGTAATGTATAATGGCTTGTTTGTATAAACAACACTATCGGTAGCATTTGCACTATATAAACCTACTAGTACATTTAACATTGGCTTTTTATTAATAGCATTATTAACTACGCCAGTTATTATTAAACTATCAATTAAATTTCCTGTACTGAAAATATATTCGAAATTCTGCAATGCATTGCCTTCGTGCATATCAACAATTGCATTACCAAATGCTAATTTATAGGTTGTGTTTGGCAGCAAATTTTCATTAAATTTTATTGTTAATTTTTTACCATCGGCATTAATTTCGGGTAACTCATTAGTTTGTGGTGTTATAATAAACTGATTAGTTATATCTTTTATAGCAATAAACTCATCAAATTGAATTTCAATTTGTTTAACATTAAAATTTAACGATGCGTTTGTTGGTAAAAACACTAATGCTTTAGGTGGGTCAATATCTTTTTTACCACCTGTTAATGGGGCTAATTGCGCGCAACTTGCGCTCAACAAAATTAAACACGAATATAAAATTATTTTTTTCAATTTTTTTATTACAAAGAAAGTGTTTTTTGTTGATTTATAATGCAGTGCAATTTTTGAAAAAAGCGAAAAAAGGAAT
>JAYSUQ010000289.1:0-24250 GCA_043718985.1 Bacteroidota bacterium
AACTCTTTTCCGTTAATTACAACCTAAATTTCCTTAATAATACTTAAGTGTGGTTGCTAATATTTAAACTAATCGAATACTGAATTTATTTTGCCGCTGTTTATTTATTAATATAGATATTAAGAACTTGTATTATTAACAACGGCATTTAATTCTTATCTATATAAAAAACAGGTAGTTAAATGTTAAATAAACACTTTTTAAACAACTAATAAACACTTTTTAAACTATGTAAGCTTTTCTTTTTGTAGAGATTTTGAAATCTATTCGTCTAATTTTTTGTGTTATTAACATTTTTTTAGCTACATTTGTTAATAACTACTAAATCCATATAACGATGTTTGAGATTTTAAAAAACTTTGAAACCAAATTTGGTTCATTAAAAAAGAAAGGTTTGCGTATTGAAGGATTAACTATGATTGATCCGAAGCGTAAAAAGCACGTTATTAACATATCAAAGCCGTTTTTGTTTGATAATCGTTTGTTACCAAAATCGTACGAAGGTTTAGATATTAAATCGAAAATTGAAGGTGGCCTACCCGAAGAGTTTAAAATTGACAGAGAAGGTATTACCAAAGATTATTTATGGGCACCAAGTAAATTTGAAAAATACGTTGATCGTTGTTCGGAAGAAATTAAAAAACAATTTAATAATCCAAACATGAGTCGTGCCGAAATGTTAGACGCATTAGCATTTGGATCGTTCGAGGATCATATTACTAAAACTAAAACATTAATTGCCGAAGGTAAAATACCCGCAATTAGTTTAAACTAACTAAAAATAAAGCAACAGTTAAGGGAATAATTAAGGGTTAAACTTTTTAAATTGCTTGTTAAATCCTCTCATTTATGAGAGGATTTTTTTTGATTAAAATAATACACAAAAGCCTATATTTACACTACTTTATTTAATTGTGGATACAACAGTAAACCAAATAAAAGCGCCCATAAGCAAACAAATGGATGAGTTTGAAGTTAAGTTCAAACAATCTATGAAAAGCAATGTGCCGTTATTAGATAAAATTACGGGTTACATTGTAAAACGAAAAGGCAAACAAATACGACCAATGTTTGTTTTTTTGAGCGCCCAATGTGTAGGTGTAATGAACGAAAGTTCGTACCGAGCCGCATCGTTAATTGAATTGCTACACACTGCAACATTGGTGCACGATGATGTAGTTGATGATAGTAATGAACGACGTGGATTTTTTAGTGTTAACGCCTTATGGAAAAACAAAATTGCAGTATTGGTTGGCGATTTTTTATTATCGAGCGGCCTATTGTTATCAATTGATAATGGCGATTTTCATTTGCTTAAAATTGTGAGTAATGCCGTTCGCGAAATGAGTGAAGGTGAATTATTGCAAATAGAAAAGGCCAGAAAGCTTGATATATCAGAAGAAATTTATTTTGAAATAATAACAAAAAAAACAGCTACACTTATTGCTGCATGCTGTGCCGCTGGTGTTGCATCGGTAACTCAAAACGAAGAACAAATAAATTTGTTTAAAAATTTTGGAACCTTTACAGGAATTGCATTTCAAATTAAAGATGATTTATTTGATTTTGGCGACGATACATCTATTGGAAAACCTACAGGCATTGATATTAAAGAAAAAAAAATGACACTGCCATTAATTTATGCGCTTAATAATTGCAGTTGGATAGAAAAACGTAAAATAATAAATATCATAAAAAATCATAACAATAACCCTAAAAAAGTAGCCGAAGTTGTGGCTTTTGTTTTTGAAAAAGGAGGTATACTATATGCCGAAAACGTTATGACGAATTATAAAAACAAAGCCTTACAATTGTTAAATGCAGTTGCCGATAGCCCATCAAAACAAAGCTTAATACAATTAGTAAATTACTCCATAAATCGAAAAAAATAACATGCAACCAATTAAAAAAACGATACTTATTACAACAGCATTTATTAGCTTAAATTTTTTGTTTGCAAATTGTAAAAGTAACCAACAAACAAACGATGTTTTAAAACAAGATTCGATAGCTAAAGCTGCTACTGCATTAGCTGCTAATACTAGCACTACACAATTTTCTAAATATATTATAAACCCACCCGATAGCGATTATACTGGCGATTATTTAGATCGTTACCCAAGTGGCATTGTTAAATTTAAAGGTTTTTATCGTTTTGGTAAAAGGCACGGCCAATGGATGGCGTTTTATGAAAATGGTGAAATGTGGAGCGAATGCTTTTATGATAAAGGCAATAAAAACGGCTCATCTAAAGTGTTTTATTCGACAGGCAATTTGCAATACCAAGGTTGGTTTAAAAATGATTTACGCGATAGCCTTTGGTTTTTTTATGATCAAACTGGTAAAGAAATAGATAAGCGTGCCTATCGTAATGATATTGAAACGGGCTTAGTTAATTAATTTTTGCAACAAAGTTTTCGTTATTACTTTAAAAGAAGTTAATGATTTAATTAAAAAAAAGGCATCTAGAGTAGATGCCTTTTTTATGTATTATAAATTTAGATAAAAATTAACCCAAATATTGTTGTAATAATTTACTACGTGAACTGTGGCGCAAACGACGAATTGCTTTTTCTTTAATTTGACGAACACGCTCGCGAGTTAAATCAAATTTATCGCCAATTTCTTCTAAGGTTAAGCCATGGTTTAATCCAATTCCAAAAAACAATTTAACAACATCTCTTTCTCTTTCTGTAAGTGTAGATAAGGCTCTATCAATTTCTTTAGATAAAGACTCCATCATTAAACCCGCATCAGCTTTAAGCGAATCGTGATTTACTAATACATCTAACAACGAACTTTCTTCGCCATTTGCAAAAGGAGCGTCCATACTTACATGGCGTCCCGATACTTTCATTGTATCCGATACTTTATCTATTGGTAAATCTAATAATTCGGCTAACTCTTCGGCGCTTGGTTCGCGCTCAAATTCTTGTTCTAATTTACTATAAGCTTTATTTATTTTATTTAATGAGCCTACCTGATTTAATGGCAAACGCACAATACGGCTTTGCTCGGCTAATGCTTGTAAAATAGATTGGCGTATCCACCAAACTGCATACGATATAAATTTAAAACCACGTGTTTCATCAAATCTACGTGCGGCTTTTATTAAACCTAAATTACCTTCGTTAATTAAATCGGGCAAGCTTAAACCCTGGTTTTGATATTGTTTTGCAACCGATACCACAAAACGTAAATTAGCGCGTGTTAATTTTTCTAAAGCATCTTGATCTCCATCTTTTATTTTTTTTGCTAAAACAACTTCTTCCTCTGCCGTAATTAATTCTTCTCTACCAATTTCCTGCAAGTATTTATCTAACGATGCACTTTCACGATTGGTAATTGATTTGGTTATTTTTAGCTGTCTCATGTTTTATTTATGGTATTAGTTTTATAAGCCTACAAAAGTAAGTAAAAAAAGCACTCGTGTCAACTTTATATTTAATTGATTATTAATTAGTTAAAATTTATTTTTTTAACAAATATGCAATAGCTATAAATTTTGGTAATTATACCTTATGTTATTGCTACAATCCAAAACCATAATAAGCACGCATACCGTTGTTATAAATACCTTCAATTAAAACACCGCCAATTTTATTTTCGAGCAGCAAGGTTATGTCTTTAACCGATGATACTTTCTTTTTATCAATAGATGTAATAATAAAGCCTTGTTTAATACCGGCCATAGCAAGCTTTCCAGCATCTAATTTAATAATTTTAACGCCCGAATTTATTTTTAATCGTTGTGCATCATCAAAAGATATATCTTCAAACTCGGCACCTAAATTGGCTACAGTGGTTCGGGCGACAACTGTTTTTTTAATCAAATCTAAATTATTGTCTTTGTTTTTAAGTGTTACGGGTAATAACAGCTCTTTTTCATTTCGTATAACAGTAACATTTATTTTATCGCTAGGGCGGTATTTTCCAATTTGCTCTAGTAATTCTGATGTGCTTTTAACTGCTACGTTTTCAACTTTTGTAACAACATCGCCAATTTTAATGCCAGCTTGTTGCCCTGCTCCATTTTCGGTTAAGCCATTTATGTAAACACCTTTTAATTGTTTTATTTGTTTTTCATCGGCAAATTTCGCATCAATATCTTGTATACTTAACCCAATATATGCACGTTGCACGGTTCCAAATTCAATTAAATCGCTCACTACTTTTTTAACAATATTAACAGGTATAGCAAACGAATAACCTTGATATGAACCATTGTTAGATGCAATTGCAGTATTAATTCCTACTAAATCGCCAGTGGTATTAACTAATGCTCCCCCGCTATTACCAGGGTTTACAGCTGCATCTGTTTGCAAAAACGATTCGATAGGTGCCAAGCCACCACTTTGATTGTTTTGTTCTAAAATATTTATGTTTCGACTTTTTGCGCTTATAATACCAGCAGTTACGGTTGAGTTTAAGTTAAACGGATTACCTACCGCCAAAACCCATTCCCCAACATTTATTTCATCTGAATTTGAATAGTTTATAAAAGGTAAATTTTTATCGTTAATTTTTAATAATGCCAAATCAGTATTTGGGTCGGTACCAACAACATCGGCAATGTAGGTACGTTTATCGTTTAGTATTATTTCAATTTTTGTTGCTTCGTTTATTACATGGTTATTAGTTACAACATAACCATCGGCACTAATAATAACACCACTGCCGCTACCTTGCATTACATTTGATTGGCGTTGTTTGCCTCCAAAAAACCAATCCTGAAAAGGGTCGTAATTTAAATTATTTTTATACTCAATAATGGTTTTAATATGCACAACCGAGTTAACCGATTTTTCGGCAGAGGTTACAAAATTAGGTAAGCTTGCTGTTAAACCCGAGTAGCTAGTTAATTGTGTTGGAGTTGGTTCGGTTGATAAATGTTGTAGGTTTTGCTTAGGTTGTAAATAATAATTACCTACTAAAGCAAATGTGCCACCAATTGTAGCCACAAAAACAGATGAAATTATTTTTTTCATTTTATTGTAATTTAAAAAGTTTATATAAAAAAATATGGCTTTAAATCAAACGATACAACTGTATAACGCAAAGTTAAACGATTAGTTATGTTTAAAAATTGTTTTTAACATTAGTTAACTCGACTTAAAAATTAGTTAAATTTATATTCCATTAAATGAGATTTAAACGTAAAATACCTTCTTTTGTTTTTGGCGTATCAATTGGTTTGCTAGTTGGTGCTGCTTTTTTTGTTTTTAAAATTGACTCGTATCTTAAAAAATTTAACAAACCAAGTATTGATAACATTAAAGTGGTTGAGCAAGTTATTACACCAATAAATGATGTTAAAAGTGAGTCAAAATCAAATAAAAAAAATGGCGTTAACACTAATAAATCGCCAAATATAAATTATAACGAAGTTGATGCACTTTTAAATGAAGGCGATTTGTCGGTTGAAAAAGAAGAGTTATTATCAGTTAAAAATATAAATGTTATTAACATTGATGGTAACGCAAAGCAAGATACATTAACTGGACAATTGGCTGGCATAACCGATAATAAATATCCTAATTTATTTTTTGTTGAATTTTGGAAAACACCTTTAAACTCAAAAGGTTATCGGATGACGCGAAACCGAGTTGTGCTATATGGTATATCTGATTTTGCAAATATAACTATTTATAAAGTTGATGATAATTATTATTTAAAAAACGACGATGTTGTATATAAAATATCTGTTGGAATCGATTTTAAACCAATGGAATTAGTAAACGACAACGATTTATTAGCAAAAATAAATTAAGTTTTAATATGCAATTAACTTGTTATAAATACCAAGGCACAGGCAACGATTTTATTTTAATTGATAATCGTGGTATGTTAATTACTTTAACTACCGATCAAATCAAATTTTTATGTGACAGGCGATTTGGTATTGGCGCCGATGGTTTAATGTTACTAGAAATTGAACCAGGGGTTGATTTTGAAATGGTTTATTTTAATAGCGATGGTAAAGAAAGTAGCATGTGTGGCAATGGCGGCCGTTGTATAACTGCATTTGCACAACAGTTGGGTTTAATAACCAACGAGGCAAAATTTTTAGCAATTGATGGCATACACGAAGTTAAAATTGATAACGAACTAATATCGTTAAAGATGAACGATGTGAGAACTATTGAAGTTGGCACAGATTATTTTTATTTAAATACAGGCTCGCCACATTACGTAAAATTTGTTACTGATATTGATAATTTTGATGTATTTACTGAAGGCAAAAAAATAAGAAATAACGAACGTTTTATTTACGAAGGAACAAACGTTAATTTTATTGAAAAAACCGAAACCGACCTAATTGTGCGTACTTACGAAAGAGGTGTTGAGGGAGAAACCCTATCGTGCGGAACGGGTGTAACGGCTGCGGCTTTAGTTGCGGCATTAACTAATAAAAGTACTAGTAAAAATAATTGTACTATTAAAACTTTAGGTGGCGCTTTAAATGTAAAGTTTGATAAAGTACTTGATAATAATTTTTATAACATTTGGTTACAAGGCCCAGCAACATTTGTTTTTAAAACAGTTATTGATATTGAACTGTAATAGTAACATTTGCATACGTTTAAAATTAATTATACCATTTAAATTGTGTAATAAAAAAAGTTAATTATTAGGTTTTCCTGCATCTATCCAACACACAATATTATTTTTATCATTATCAGATAATGTTGAACCTTTTGGCATAGAACCATCAATAATTGCAGTACGAATTGGAGAGGCTGATGCACTAATTTGAGTATAAGTACTATAATTACTATGGCAACCAACACATGCATTTTGAAACAATGGCTTTACTGTTGCCGAAAATGAAGGCGTGCTATTGCAAGTAGGTATAAATGTTTTTGACGTTGAAGTGGTTGTTTTTTTCTTTTTACACGAATTAATACTTAATGCAAATAAAAGCAACACAATAAATAACGGAGCAATTAGTTTACGCATGTATATTTTATAATAGTTGATTATAAATTTATGAAAAAAATTAATTGATTATACTAATTTTACAAGCTATGATTAACATTGCCATATTTGCATCGGGCGAAGGAACAAACGCCGAAAATTTATTTACTTATTTTAATAATGATAAGCGTGTTAAAATTAAACTTGTGTTTACAAATAACGCAAACGCAGGTGTAATAGCTCGAGCCGAAGCGCATAAAAAAAATGTTCAGTTAATAAGTAAAATATCACTTTACGAGTACACCAACCAAATTATTGATTTTTTAAAAGCCGAACAAATTGATGTAATAGTATTAGCTGGTTTTTTACTAAAAATTCCTCAAAAGCTAGTACAAGCTTATCCAAATAAAATAATAAACATTCACCCATCTTTATTACCAAAGTATGGTGGCAAAGGCATGTATGGTAATTATGTGCACAATGCTGTTTTAAATGATAAAGAAACAATAAGTGGTATAACGATTCATTTTGTTAACGAAGAATTTGATGAAGGCACTCCTATTTTGCAAGCAACATGTACTGTTGATGATTTTGATACGGTAGAAACATTATCGAAAAAAATAAGGTTGCTTGAATTAGAATATTTGCCTAAAGCAGTAGAAAGTTTATTGAAATAAATTGGCAGTGCCATTAACGCATAAAAAAAACGCTTCGAGTTACCGAAGCGTTTTTTTTAATTTTAATAAAATAAAATTATTTTTTTAAACCGTCTCTAATTTCTGCTAATAATTTTTCAGTAGCAGTAGGCTCTGGCGCTGCAACTGGTGCGGCAACCTCAGCTTTTTTAAGGTTATTCATTGCTTTTATAATTAAAAACATTACAAATGCTACTAAAATAAAATCGATACAAGCTGTTGCAAAAGCACCCCATTGTATTGCAACCTCATTAACTGCAGGAGTAACTACGGCGCCAGCAGCATCTTTAATTTCTGCAATACCATCTTTTAACACAATTTTCTTTTTACTTAAATCAATGCCACCCATTAATAAACCAACTATTGGTGCAAACATTTTTTCAACAAATGCAGTTGTAACTTTACCAAAAGCACCACCCATTACAAAAGCAATAGCCATATCAACTAAATTACCTTTTAATGCAAACTCTTTAAACTCTTTAACGAAACTCATAATTTTTGTTTTTTTTAATGATTAATATTCTTTTTTATATAAGTCGCAAATTAATATTTTTTACAATACGTTAGTTACTTTCTAAAACTTTTAACAATTCATCTAACTTAGGTGTTAAAATAATTTCGGTTCTGCGATTTTTCTTTCTTGCCTCTGCTGTTTTTGCTGCATCTATAGGAAAAAACTCGCCTCTACCAGCCGATGTTAAACGTTGAGGGTTGATGCCAGAACCTTGTAACATTATTTTTGTAACTGATGTTGCACGTATTACGCTCAAATCCCAATTATCTTTAATATCTCCTGTACCTTTCATTGGCACATCATCTGTATGACCTTCAACTAAAACATTAATATCAGCATTTTGATCTAATACTTTTGCAACATTTTTTAATGCTTCAACCCCTTTTGGTTGCACTGCAGCTTTTCCACTTTCAAACAATAACGATTCATCTAAACTTACATAAACCTTACCGTTTTTTTGAGTAATTGTTAAACCCTTGTTTTCAAAGTTATACAATGCATCTTGTAATTTCTTTTTTAAATCGGCAGTTGCTTGGTCTTTCTTTTTTAAAATCGATTCTAATTCGTTAACACGAGCCTCACGCGTTTTTAATGCTACCGATAAGGCATCTAAATCTTGTTGTTGTTTGTTTAACTTTGCCTCTAAGGCTTTTAACTCATCTTCTTTTTTTAATAGTTGTTCTTGTGTTAATTGTAATTGCCCACTTAATTTGGCGTTATCTTTTTCGGAGCCTAACAACATACGGTTGTATTTATCAAGTAACTGGTCGTTTACCGAATTTAATTTATCGTATTTGTTTTGCAATAAATGTAAGTTCGATCCTATAATTGCGGTATCCCGTTGCAAGCCTGCTAATTCTTTTTGTTCTTTAGTAATGGTTTCTTTCATTTCTAAATTTTTAGCATCGCACTCGGCCGAAAGTTTTTTTGCACTACTTGCATCTGTTTCCGAAGAGGCTAATTTTGCTTTAGTTTCATCTAACAATCTTGCTGGTACGCAAGCTGTTAAAGTAAAAAAAAGGGTAATAACTGATAAATAAACTATTTTCATTTTGTTAAATTTTAAAACAAAAATAGCTGTATTTATAGTTAAAAAAATTAGTGATAAGTTGTATTTATTAACAAAGCTATTTTGTTAACGAACCAAATAATATTATAAACCCTTATCACTTAAAACTACTTAAAAACACTAATGTACCCATCACAACTAAAACAAACGTTGGTCTGCACGCAGTTTTTTATGCGGTTAAGCCAATACGTTTTGTGTGGTCTGCGGTTGGGGTCAAACAAGTTTAGTGAGTTCAATACGATGCAAAAATAATTTGATTGTGTGTTTGTGGCTACGAAAAGCCAAATAGAAATTATTGTCAAAGCAATAACTATAACAGAAATTGAAAATACAGAGTTTGTCGTAACGAGACGACCTTTAACGTTCATTTTTTATGTGGGATGTTCTTTAAGCTTACTGGTAAAGTTTTGGAGTTAAAAGAAGTGCGGTATTGAAACCGAAATGTTTTGTACCGACACAATATTAATTAGTTGCCGAAATACTGTACTCTTTTTTGCCTACATAAAAACAAGAAACTTTCGCAAAGCGGCAACTTGTAGGCAAAAAACTTATACTTCTGCCCGCATTTTTTTTGGGTGCTGTTATGCGACCGTGCTATTTTTTCACAAATGTTTCTACAACACCTTCAAACTCTAACGTCAAGTTGTCAATAATACTTTTAGTATTTGTATTAAATGTAACTGTATAACTGCCTAATTGGTCATTAAAAGATGTTTCAAATTTGTCAAAACTAATTTGTGTTATTGGCTCATTAAATATTTTATAAGAAAAATTCAACTTTTTGTCTATTAGTTTTATTTCAATTATACCATATGATGGATGTTCATACGAACCAATATAATTAATTAATTTTTTTGATAGTTTAATGTTTTCTTTTTTTGGATTATTTGAATTTAATGCAATTTGATTTTCAAATTGTTTTTTTGTTCTTTCAAAAACACGTTCATGCCATTGAGTTTTATTTAGTCCTAAAAACACATCTGCAATTTCAAGTTGCAAATAGCTTGCTATTTTGTGGACGTCTGAATTTGTAAGAATAATAATACCTAAACTGTCGTCTGGAAATAAAGTTATTTGAGACCTGAATCCATTTATTGCTCCACCGTGTTCGGTCATAAAATGACTTTTGTAGGTAGTCATGGTTCTTCCCATTCCATATAAAACATACGAAAGTTCTTTGTCTTTGATTGAATTCGAACTGATATTTAGAGGCTTTAACGTCTCTTGAATTACAGTCGAAGCTATTACACTTTCTTTATTATATATGCCTTTCGATAATTGACAAATAACCCAATGTGATAAATCAATTATATTAGAATTGATACCGTTTGCTGGGCATGAAGCTTTAGTTTGTCTATAAAAGTCAATTGGCTTTCGTGTCTTTTTTATGAAGTCAGTTTTATATGGTTTAGCAAAATCAGTTTTTTTTTCAATTGCTTCAACTGAAAAAAATGTATTAGTCATTGTAAGTGGTTTGAATATATTGTCGGTTAAATATTCTTCCCAAGTCTTTCCAGTTTTTATTTTTATTATTTCTCCTATAGCAATATACATGGTATTGGAGTAATTAAAATTTTCTCTTAATCCAGTTACTGGTTCTAAGTATTTAATACGAGCGAATACATCAGATCTTGAAAAATTTGAACCATACCATATTGCGTCGTTTCCAGAAAGTCCTGTTCTATGAGATAACATGTCTCGCAACGTTACCTGTTTATTTAAAGATTCATTATTAAATTCTATTTCTGGAATAATGGATTTAATTGGCTTGTCATACTCTAGTTTATGTTCGTTAACAACCATGCCACATGCAATGGCTGTAAATAACTTTGAATTTGATGCAATTGGAAATAATGTATTTGGTGTTACTGAAAGTTTGTTTTCAAGGTCTCGATAGCCAAATCCTTTAGCATAAATTAGCTTTCCGTTTTTAATTACACCAATTGCACAGCCTGGTACTTGCCAATCAGAAATTATTTTTTCTACTCGTTTATCTAACACGTTAGTGTCTATTTGTCCGAAAATAAAAGTTGGTAATAAAAACAATATCAATAGTCTAATCATAGTTTTTGTTTGTAGTCCTAGCATGCCACATAACGTTTTCGCGCTTTATTTAATTTTTAGATATGAAACATTGCCTGCCAAGATGCTACTAACAATGATACAATATTTGATAGACATTTGCAAAGCATAAATAATTTTCTTTCCCGAAGGGACAACTTTTGCAAATGCCTTATAATTTCGGCCAAATTGAATAAAGCTTGTGTATAAGATGTTTTCATAATAATGAATATTTATTGCATTAAATTTAGCTTTTAATAAATAATAAAATATTGCCACTTTGTATCTGGTTATTTTCAATTTATAAATGGTCGATTTTTAATTATAACTGGTGCTTGTTTTTGATAGCAATCAAATGGGTTCATTCAAAAACATTCTCAAACAATACTATTAACAATTACATCTATTACTGTTAAAAATTAAATACGTATAAACCTTATCAATAATGTATCTTAGGCAACTATTATGGCAAAAACTACCGAGGTTAAAGAAACCCCTTTAATGAAACAACACAACGAAATTAAGGCGAAATACCCTGATGCGATTTTGTTATTTAGAGTGGGCGATTTTTATGAAACCTTTGGTGAAGATGCAATTCGTGCCAGTAAAATTTTAGGTATTACGTTAACTAAACGGGCCAATGGGCAAGCATCGCACATTGAGTTGGCAGGCTTTCCGCACCATAGTGTTGATACTTACTTACCAAAATTAGTACGCGCAGGCTTTAGAGTTGCCATTTGCGATCAGTTAGAAGATCCTAAGCTAACTAAAACTATTGTTAAACGTGGCGTTACCGAGTTAGTTACACCAGGCGTTACGTTTAATGATAAAGTGTTAGAGCATAAAAGCAATAATTTTTTAGCGAGTATTTATTTAGAAAAAGATAAAGCAGGGGCTTCTTTTTTAGATGTATCTACAGGCGAATTTTTGGTTGCAGAAGGTTCGCTTACTTATATAGAAAAACTTGTGCAGAGTTTTAAACCTAACGAAATTTTATTCGAAAAAAATAAACGCACACAATTACAACAATTAATTGGCGAACGTTTTTATATTTTTGCATTAGACGATTGGGCGTTTAAACCCGATTTTGGTTACGAAATGCTTACCAAACAATTTGGCACAAACTCCCTTAAAGGTTTTGGTGTAGAGCATTTGCAACTGGCCATTGCAAGTTGTGGCGCCATATTGCATTACTTAGGCGAAACTAAACACGATAAATTACAACACATAACAACAGTAGCACGTGTTGAGGAAGATAACTTTGTGTGGCTAGATAGGTTTACGGTGCGTAACTTAGAATTGTTTGGAACCACTCACGAAAACGGAAAATGCTTAATAGATATAATTGATGCCACGGTAACCCCAATGGGCTCGCGCTTACTAAAACGTTGGTTAGCATTACCCTTAAAAGATTTAAACTTAATTAACGAGCGCTTAGAGGTTGTTAATTATTTTCACAACAATCAATCACTTAGCGCCGAAGTAACTGTTTTGTTAAATGAAATTGGCGATTTAGAACGTTTAATATCAAAGGTTGCAGCTGGCAAAATAAATCCACGAGAGTTAGTGCAACTAAAACGTTCGCTTACATTAATAGATACAATTAAACAAATTACAGCTACGTGCAATAACGCATCACTTAAAAAAATAAGCGAACAACTAAATGCTTGTTTATTAATGCGCGATAGGTTGCAAAACGAAATTAATGAAGAGGCTCCCGTATTATTACACAAAGGCAATGTAATTTGCAAAGGCATTAATGCCGAGTTAGATGAACTGCGAGCCATTGCATTTAGTGGCAAAGATTATTTATTACAAATACAGCAACGTGAGGTAGAGCGCACTGGAATTTCGTCATTAAAAGTATCGTACAATAATGTTTTTGGCTATTATTTAGAAGTAACCAATGTGCATAAAGATAAGGTGCCGCAAGATTGGATTCGTAAACAAACCTTAACCACGGCCGAAAGGTACATTACACCTGAACTTAAAATTTACGAAGAAAAAATTTTAGGTGCCGAAGATAAAATTGCAGTTTTAGAACAAACTATTTACGAAAACTTAGTACGCGATTTAATTGATTATATTATTCCTGTTCAATTAAATGCATCTCTTATGGCTCGGTTAGATTGCCTAGCATCGTTTAGTAAATTAGCTAAAGATAATAACTATGTGCGCCCAATATTAACCAATGAGTTTAGTATAAATATTGTAGATGGTCGACATCCAGTAATAGAAAAACAATTGCCTTTGGGTACCGATTATGTGAGTAACACCGTTTATTTAGATAACGAAACGCAACAAGTAATGATGATTACAGGGCCAAATATGAGTGGTAAATCGGCCTTATTACGCCAAGTTGCACTCATTACTTTAATGGCTCAAATTGGTTGTTACGTGCCCGCAAAAAGTGCCGAAATAGGACTAGTTGATAAAATATTTACACGAGTTGGTGCCAGCGATAACATATCGAGTGGCGAAAGTACCTTTATGGTAGAGATGAACGAAACTGCCAGTATTTTAAATAACCTAAGTAACCGTAGTTTAATTTTATTAGATGAAATTGGAAGGGGCACATCTACCTACGATGGTATTTCAATAGCGTGGGCTATTGCAGAGTTTTTGCATTCGCAACCAACTAACCGAGCTAAAACTTTATTTGCAACCCATTACCACGAGTTAAACGAAATGACTACTTATTTTCCTCGCATTAAAAATTACAATGTATCGGTTAAAGAGTTAAATAATAAAATTATTTTTTTACGCAAATTGCAACAAGGTGGTAGCGAACATAGCTTTGGAATACACGTGGCACGCATGGCAGGTATGCCCAAGCAAGTTGTTGATAGAGCCAATGATATTTTAAAAAAACTAGAAAAAGAACACGACATCGAGTTATCTGAGTTAGAGCTAACCGAAACAACTGCAATTAGTAGCATTGATAATTTAACAATTAAAACAAAAAGTAAAAACGATTATCAATTAAGTTTTTTTCAGTTAAACGACCCCGTTTTAGAAACCGTAAAAGATGAACTCCTAAAAGTTGATATTAACACCTTAACACCAGTTGAAGCTTTGATGAAACTAAATGACATAAAACGTATGCTAGGGGCGTAATTACCAAAAACAAAAGATTAAAAACGGTAAAGTACTGCGCAAACCAAACAATAGTATTTTAGGTAATGCTAATGATGCGCCAATTTTATGATACGGTTTTTATTTTTTTTCGACAAAAACAAAAACATCTTCATTATCTTTTTTCATTAAATATTTTTCGCGAGCAAAGGTTTCTAAACTTTTTTTATTGGTTTTTAATTCTAAAATTTCGTTGTTATTATTACTAATTTCGTTAAGGTAATATTGTTTTTCGGCATTTAGTTTATCGCATTTTTTAACTAATTCGTATTGCGTTACAACATCGTTTTTATCAAAAAATAATAGCCAAACAACAATGCCAATAATGGCTAGTAAGTATTTGTTTTTTAACAGATTTAATAATTTCATTTGCGTTTATTAATGTAATTTCGTTTTTCAATTTTAAATAAAAACAACAACAGTAATGAATTTAACTAAAAATGTTTTAACCATAACGCTGTTTATAGTAGTTGGTTTAAATTTAAGTTTAGCTCAAACAAAAACTTTAGCATTTAAAGCATTACAATTAAAAAACGCTAAAGTAAAAGATGCCTATGAAATAAAATGGCCAATTTTAAAACACGAATTAAAGGCTTTAAATGTTAACCCCGAAACATTTGATATTTATTTTAGAGAATTTAAATTAGAGAAACAATTAGAGGTTTGGGTTAAAAACCCTGGCGAACCTAAATATAAATTATTAAAAACATATAACGTTTGCGCAAGTAGTGGTGTTTTAGGTCCTAAACGAAAAGAAGGAGACGGCCAAGTACCCGAAGGATTTTATAAAATTGATTTATTTAACAATAAAAGCGACTACTATTTAAGTGTACGCATTAATTACCCTAACAGTAGCGATCTGTTATTAAAAGATGGGTTAAATGCAGGTGGGGCAATTATGATACATGGTAGTTGTGTTACTATTGGTTGTTTGCCAATGACAGATGAATATATAAAAGAAATTTACGTGTTATGTTTAGAGGCTCGTAATCGAAATAACCCTATTTACATAGATTTATTTCCAGCAAAATTTACACCTGAAAATATTAAAATGATGGAAAAAAATTACAGCAAACAATTACTTAGTTTTTGGAAAACATTAGAGCCTGCATACAGTTATTTTGAAACCTACCATTGGTTACCAAAAGTAAATATTGATAAAAACGGAAAGTATTTTTACGAAGAGTAACGCTACCTTGTTTTTATAAGCACTTTTAATTTAAAAAAACAATAGTTTATTATTAAAATGCAACCTGATACTGCACTACAACTTGCCCCCTGCGCGCACTTTTTGTTTCGTGTAAATTACCATTTACATCGGCATTAAATATTGGTCGGCTTTGATAATCTAATGATAGTTTGGCATTTTGTCCGCTAATTATCCAATTAACACCTAAATTATAAACCAACATAGGGTCACTTAATTTTTGATATTGAGCATACACAGCCGATGCATAGGGCTGTAAAGTACTTTGAAATTTAAGTAAATCTTTTTTAAATAAGTATGCAGCTTGTAGGTACAAAACGTTACCAGTTCCAATTAATGGTATTGCATTGCCTGCGCCATTATTACTATTTGCACCAATTGTACTATTTGCAGTATTCATTATTGCAACATTGCGTAGATAGTTAGGCCCAAAATTATAATTAATAATAGATGCGTAAGCGGTAATAGCGTTTTGATTTTCTTTATTTAAATAGTAATCAAAAAACACATCTACTCCAAACTGTTGCATTGGTTTAAACAACGTATCGTTATTGCTGTTACTGTACCACATAGCATTTTTTTGATATGCAAATCCACTACCAATATTAAATATTCTTTTTTTGCCTAAGTAACTACCTGTCATGTAAGGAACTAGGTTGGCTTCTTTATCTAAAAACTGCCAAAACAAATAACTTTGGTATTGCATTTCGGGCGCTTTAGGTGAATAATATGCTGTACCTGTACCACTTAATGTAGTTGTAGGTGTTATCGCATTTTGAACAGGAAACGGATTTGATGCAGCAAAGCGATAATCTAATCTATTAATTTTACCTTTTGCATATACGCCAAGTTTACGCACAAATTGGTCGCTAACATCATTTGTAGCCTCTTCAACAATTGGTAAATCGAGTGCTAAAATATTACCAACACCCGATGAGGTATAGCGAGCGGTTCCATTCCAACCATGTAAACCCGCACCAATAGTTAAATAATTTTTGTAGGCGCTATACTCGGCAGTTACATCATGAAAAAATAACCCAGTTTTACGAGCTGATAAATTATTAATACTATTTACACCAACTTGTGTGTACATAAATATTTTTTTTGATACCTGGCTCATAATTTGATAACGCACTCGGCGTAAACCAACATCAAACGTTTCTTTTTTTTGAGTTCCGTAAATTGCGCTTCCAGGGTTGTTATCGTTATACCTTACCCAAATTTGAGCTAGGCCTGTAGCCTTTATGTAGCGAGTACTATCGTCGTTTAAATAAATTTTTAACCCATCTTTAAAACGGGTGTTTAATGTTTGTGCCGTTATATGTAATGTTAAAATTACAAATTGTATTAAAAATATTTTTTTCATTTTAGTTTATTAATAATAAAGGTTTTATAAAATATAATGCAAACTGTTTAAGTAGTATTGAATTAAAAATTAAAGCAAATTAAAAAATGGACTTGCAAAACCTTAACGCATTAATTTTAAAATATTTATTACAGTAACTAATGATTGATTTTTTGCAAGCCTATTTTGAGTTATTAGCTCATTACTTTATTTTATCGATGATCGTTTACGAGCAGCTAATTGATGAGATGATACTGTAATATGATCATCTAAACCAATAATATTAACAGTGCCGCCATCTGTAACATAATCGTGTTTAAAATGGTGTAAGTTTTCCATAACCGAATGATCTACTAACTTAGTTTTACTTAAATCAATAGTTACATTCATACCTTGAGGAATTGCATTTAAGCGAGATTTTATCCCTAAAAAATTACTGAATAAAGCCGATTCCTCAACCTCTAAAATATAATCGTTACCCTCAAACGATACAATGGCTGGCGCTTTAAATAATGATTTAATTGGAGCACCGTTAACTAAATGAATACAAATTTTTAACAACATACCGGCAGCAATACCTATTAATAAATCTTCGAACAGGGTGAAAAATATAGTTACTAAAAAAATGGCTAACTGCTCTTTACCAATATTAAAAATATGTATAAACTCACGTGGATGAGCTAACTTAATACCAACTGTAATTAACATGGCTGCTAGTGCAGTGTTAGGTATTAACTCAATTAAATGCGATGCTAATAAAACAAAAATTAAAATAAAACAACCATGAAAAAAATTGGCCCAACGTGTTTTTGCACCATTACTAACATTGTTACTGCTACGTGCTACTTCGCTAATCATTGGCAAGCCTCCTAAAATAGCACTTAATGTATTGCCTATGCCTACCGCAATTAAATCTTTATTAGTATTAGATTTTCGTTTAAATGCGTCAAGCATATCAATAGCCTTAACGGTTAATAAAGATTCTAATGAACCCACTAAAGCAAACATAATAACATATTTGATAAAGGTTCCTGTTTGTGCTACGCCACTAAAATCTACATTAATTTTTACGTTATCTAGTAAATTACCTAAATGCACTAATGCATATGTAGGTTCGGTGTGTTGAAAATCCATTAGTAATTCGGCTGGTATTGCTATTATTAAAACTAATAACGGAGCAGGAATTAATTTTAAATTCTTATTTTTTATAAATGGCCAGCCTAACATTATTGTTAAACTTACTACGCCTATTAAAGTAGCTTTTGCATCAAGATGCATTAAAAAATTTGGAATATTTGCTAATAATTCAATAGGTCCTTTTCCTTTTGTCATAATTGGATTTATATCTAACAAAACCGGTATTTGTTTTGCAATAATTATTAATCCAATTGCCGCAAGCATACCGTGAATAGCCGATAAAGGAAAAAAATCGGATAATTTGCCGAGTTTAAATACACCAAATAATATTTGAACAAACCCAGCTATTACCATTGCCCCACAAGCTAAATGCCAGCCCGTTTCTCCTCCACCAAAATCGGCAACAGCACCAGCAACAATAACTATTAAACCAGCTGCAGGTCCTTTTATTGTTAGTAACGACCCCGAAAAAAAACTAACTACAATACCTCCAATTATTGCAGTAATTAATCCCATTATTGGTGGAAACTCCGATGCCTTAGCAATGCCTAAACTTAAAGGCAATGCGAGTAAAAATACTATAAAACCCGACATAGCATCGGCACTAAAATTTTGTTTTAACCCTGCAAAACCATCTAATGGTGTGTTTTTTGTTGTGTTATTATTTTTCATTTTAAATAAATTTTAAATTATTAAGTAATTTGTTTTTTGTTAAATTATTATTTTCGTGTAAATGGTTATGATGATTTGTAGGCTATTTCGTGATAGGTTTTAACGTGTGGCCCTAAAAAAACTTTGGCGTAAATACGCACCAATGCTAAGCCATCGGTTATTAAACTTAATGATACAAAAAGAGCTAAAAACAATTGATGCTCGGTGATGTGAGAAAAAATTAAATCTTCGCCAATAAAACTAGGTGTAATTGGAAAGCCCGCTAAGCCTAAGCATGCCAATAAAAACACTAATGCAATTTTTGGATGCTCGTACGAATGGCCTTGGTATCGATTTAAATCAACATTGGTTTCGAGCAACTGCAACCGTTTAATTGTAAAGTAGCCTATTGTTACCGATACTAAAACGCCACTAATATAAAATAGCGATTCAACATAACTAAAGTTTTCGTTAAACGATACGGCTAACACTATCCAAAAATGATTCATAGCAATTAAAAGCAAGCTCATTACTACATCTTTGCGTTCCGAAAAAGATTTTAAAACAAATAGCAATCCAATTATCGAAAAAATTAAAGGGATACCTTCAATAACAGGTTTTGGTATTACTTCTTTATATAATAAAAATAAAGCGCCTATTAAGTAAGTTGGTACAAAAAAGTAAAGTAGTTGTTTTGATGAAATTACATTAACCAAATTACCTGTTCGGTGCATGGGTTTCCAAACATATTTATGAATGATGGCATCTAAATTAAACTCTTTTAAGCTTAACAAATAAATTGAGTACTGTATTTTTTTTGGCCACGCATCTTCAAACGTAAACGGGCGCGGAACAAAATTATAAAATTGCTCTTTAATTAAATAGCTAACAACAGATGGCGATACGAGTAATTGATAGGTGCGTAAAAATGCATTACCAGCAAAATGAAATAGTGCTAAATTATCAAAGCCCAAAGCTATTTCGATAAAAATTAAACCAATTTGCGAAATTGATGAATAGGCAATTTGACTTTTTACAGATGACTGTACTCTTGCAATTAAAGTTGTTACAACACTAGTAGATAAACCTAACAAAACAATAATTACACGAACAGATATTTGATTTTGCCAAAATGGAAATGTTCGTAATAATAAAAATGCCCCAATATGCACCGATAACGACCCGTAAAAAATAGCGCTCGATGGGGTTGGACCTTCCATTGCACGTGGCAACCAAGATGAAAATGGTAATTGTGCCGATTTTGCTGCAGCGGTTATTAATATCATTAACGAAATAAACACACCAGTTAAACTATGGTTACTTAAATGTTCGTGTACTAAATTTTGATTGCTTAACTGCAAAAACGTTACGTTTGAATGAAACAAATGATGCGTCATCCACATTGCTAATATTAATCCAATATCGCCAATACGGTATATAGAAAAAACTTTAACGGCGTTTTTTACTGGTAAGTATCTATCGCGGTAAAATGCAATTAATAAAAATGAAGAAATACCTAATACTTCCCAGCCAATAAACAATGTTTCTAAATTACCTGCAAAAATTGTGATGTTGTAACCTACATAAAAAAACAAAATGGTATTAAAAAAACGTTTGTAACCAGCCTCACGGTGCATATAGTAACGGCTGTAAACAGCAACTAAAAAAGTTAAAAACGAACCTACTAATAAATAAGCTGCTGTAATTTTATCAAAACAAAAATCTATATAAAATTCATAGTGCTCAGTTTTGTAAATTACTAAGTCTTTATAATTTAATGTTTGATGCCCGTTAAACAACCAATACACAACAAATGCAATGGCTCCAAAAAAGTGTAGCCCAGCGGTTAAAAAAGCAACGCTCGATAAAATGGTTTCTTTTTTAGATGGTATAAATACCGATACACAAAAACCTATTATAGGTATAAGTATAAAAAGATGAAATATGTTTGCCATAATTTTTAGTTATTAATTAAATAAACAGGTATGTTTTCGGTATGCAATTCAATTAATTCATCAACATTATTAATTGTTGCAATAGCTGTTGTTAATGGATTATAATTGTCAAACTTTCCATTTTTAAAGCGATATAACTCTTTAGTTTCAGGATTAATAGCGACTAAGTGTATCCATTCGTTGTTGTACCATTCATACATCGCATCAAGCGATTTAATAGTTTTTAAAACAATTTCAGGATAGTGTTCAACAATAATTAATAGCCTTACTGGGTCGTGCACCTCTATCATTTGACTTGGTAAACCTGGTCTTAAATCGCCATCAATGCCATTAGCAACGCCAAACAAACCCATAACATTGTGTGGTAGTTTAGTGCCTGCGCCTAATTTTTGATTATCTACTCTCGAAAAATAATATTCTAAATTAATACCACCACACACTGGGCCTAATGGTTTCATTATGTTTGATAATATTTTTCCATCTAAATCAATACTATAATCATAAGAGTTCATAAAAGCTCGCCTATCTAAAAATACTTGTTTAGATAAACTACGTTTCCCTACAATACATAATGAGTTAGTTGCATGGTTTAATTCGGGCCTTGGTTCAAACAACGATACTGATCGATTTTTAATTTTTTCGTGAGCCTCAACCGCACTTAAGGTTGTGTCTATCGATTCTAACCTACGTGAGCGTTCTTTAGCATTATTATCTAATGCATTTATAAACACGAGTTCGTTTTGTTGATGCGCTAATTTATTTACGGCTGTTAATTCTTTTTCATCATAAAAAGTAATTTCATCTCGGCAAGTATCGTGCAGCCCGCCAACAAATTGAGTTGATGCTGGTATTATTAAGCCTCGTTTTTCTAACTCATTTCTTACATCTAAATGGTTAGCCATAAAGCACCAAACACGTGCATTTACCGAACCAGGTCGGCCACTACAAGCGCCGCAATCGTAAGCAGAGTAGTGTGGGTTGTTTACACTGCTTGAGCCGTGACCTACTACATAAACAAGAGATGAAAAGCTTTTTATTAAGCCAATACTTTTTAATAAATTTTCAACTCTATCAGTCATTTCCGTAACAGTAAAACCAACTTGCAATCCATTTTCGGTATCTGTTATGTTTTTGTTTTCGATAGTTAAGGTCGAAAATTTATCCATATGTTTAAACGACGATGCGGTTGCAGGACTCATTGTAGGCTTAAAAATATTATAAAATAATTTTAAGGCTGCCCAAAAACCTAATGTTTGAGATATTAACCAACCTCGTAGTAATGAGTGTGAGTACTTAGATAAATGGGCTTCTTTTTGCAATTTAGTGGTACTGTTTTGTTCCTTAATTAAATAATTAGGAGTAACAGGTGCTGGACAAAGTTTGGTTAAAAATTTTCCGTTTTGTGGTTTAAAAAAAAATTCTACGTTAAAAAAACCAGGCGTGCCATAGGTTTCGCAGTTAGTATCTAATTTTTCTAAATATCTACGTAACGAGCACTCTCTGTCATCAATACAAAACATAGCCTGAAAGCTAGGTGTAGCAGCCTTTTGTGCTTGGGTTGATTTTGTTTTTAAAGCCGCTAATACATCATCGTAATAACTCCATTCGTAAGCCTCTTGCCAAATAGCCATTACTTCGGCTAATTCTGTTTGTGGTACTTTTGTAAATAAATTAGATGGCGCATCAATCACTTTAGTGCATAAGGGTAAAAAATCATTCCCAAATTTTGTGGCTAATGCATCAATTTCGAGTAATAATTCAAATTGAATTAACTCTTTAGTCGAAATTTTTTTTGTATCCAACAAACCACTAGGTAAATCTTCTATTGATGATACAATGCCCGACCAACCTTGATGTGAAAATTGTTGATCGAAAACATACTGCTCATAATACGCCTCATTACCAACAACTATTTTTAATAAATTAGTTAACTCGCAATTATTGGTAAGTAGTAAATTACGCGCTTTATCAGTTTTAAATAAGCTTGAAAACGTGTTTTTTTCGAGTTCTTTTATTGACGATAAGAAACCGTTTTCGGTAGTAGGAAAATTCCAGATAGAAATACCTTGATCGAGGTATGAACATAAAATACGAAACAAAATTGGTTGTATTTTAGCATCTAAATCAATTGCATACCGTTCTTTCCAACTACCGCGTAACTTACCTATGCGAGGTGTAATTGTAACATCATACAATTTATTAGTACAGTTTTGCAACCAATTTATGTTAGAGTTTGGGTTACGCTCAGCAATTATTTTTTCTAAAACATTTAATTTAATTTTTTTTGCGTTAAATAAATCACGGTATTCGTTTAAGGTTAATGATACTTTATATCCAAAAATAGTTGCTGCTTGCGTTAATGCATTTTCAAATTTTAAAGTTTGAAATGCGTGTAGCGTGTTATGATGAATAAAATCTTTTAATGGAGCTTGTGCTGGTAAATAATGTTTTAATTCGTGTAACGTGTGTTGCTCATTAAATGCAGAGGCTAATATGTTGTGTTCGCCTAAAACTGTTTGTAGCTCATTTTCGTGAGCGCTTTGTTTTTCCATAGCAAATTTTGTTGTTGATTTAAAAAAATAGATTAACGCAAAATAGCAATCAGTTAAACTGATGTAATTTGCACTTGTGTGATTGTAACATCACAAAACCTAAACTAATAAGTTAAGGTTATAAAAAATTAAATTCGAAAATTACAAACCGATAGATAAATTGGGTTTGTTGTGTTTATTGCAATATGTTTTGCAAATACAGGTTTAGTTTTTGTTATTAAAAACTGGTAATAGCTTATAAAAAAAGGTAAAGTAAATGCTTGTAATTGAAAGTCATCTTCGGTTTCATTTTCGTTTTCATCAAACAAAAAATTAATATTATTTGATGCTTGATCGCTTTTATTGGTAAATGATAACTGATTAGAATGCGCGAAGTGAAAATCGGTTGGCGCACTGTTATATTGAATAGCTGTGTTAACAGCAAACGACGCTAAAAAACATCCTAAAAAAAATACAGAAAAATATGTAGCTTTTATTTTTTTCACCATTGCAAAGCTAAACTAATATTTTAATAAGCAAATGTTAAATAGCTATAAAAAAAGCAAATGTTGTAAATTGGCTTGTTACTTAATTATGATTATCTTTGCGCCCTAATTTTTTAATGCAATGATATCGATAACAAACGTGAGTTTGCAATATGGCAAACGTATTTTATTTGACGAAGTAAACGTAAAATTTACACCAGGTAACTGCTATGGTTTAATTGGTGCAAATGGTGCAGGCAAATCTACTTTTTTAAAAATTTTAAGTGGAGAAATTGAACCCAATAAGGGTAATGTAGAAATTGGCAAAGGCGAAAGAATGAGTTTTTTAAAGCAAAACCAATTTGAATTTGATAATGAAACTGTTTTAAAAACAGTTTTAATGGGTCATAAAAAAATGATGGAAGTAATGCAGGCTAAAGATGCCATTTATTTAGACCCTGAGGCTACTGAAGATGACTATATGAAGGCAAGTGAATTAGAAGGAGAGTTTGGCGAAATGGGTGGTTATACTGCAGAATCAGATGCT
>JAYSUQ010000290.1:0-7573 GCA_043718985.1 Bacteroidota bacterium
TGAGAAAGAACGCTCAAAGTCCATCTGATTTTTAGGATATAACATTCCCTAAATATAAGGACTTTTTAATGTGTGATAATCGGATAGCCATATAAAAATAAATATATGAAATAGCCAATTGCAAAAAGTTTGTTGCAAACAAACACAAATGATGTTAGGCTAAACCATATAACAATTAAAAAATAAATAAAAATAAATATATGAAAACAAAAAAATGGATGTATGGCTTGGTAATGCTATTTGCATTAACGCTAAACAAAACTATTAAAGGACAGGTAAATAATGTGGTTGACCCTAATTCTTCTAATCCAGATTTAGAGTATTCTATTGATGGGGGCTCACCAATATTTGTTCCTTATACTAATCAAATACCAGTTAATATTAAAATTTGTAAGGGGCAAACTATTTGCTTTAGATATAGGCAACAACTTGCTACTCCGCCGCCACCTCCAGGAATTATTTTTGCTACCTATAGTTTTTCTAATGGCGACCCTAACTTACAAGTGCCAAACTATTTTTATTATCCATCGGTTTGTGTAGATTATCGACCGAGTTCTGCCGGAACAATTTTCGCAAACGGCGTATTTTCATTTACAATAACTGTAACAGACCCAAGCTCTTTAACCACTCCATCGTTTAACCCGCCAACTGGCACAACGTTATGCGCTGGGTTTAACTATCAGTTTGATGCGATAGCGCCTTATGATAATACTAGCCAAAATGTATATTTTACCTCGGCTACACCAGGAGCGGTTAAGCCAGGCGTAACAAGTTTTGTTTGGTCGTTTCAATCAAGCCCAGCTACAGCAGTATTAACAGCACACAGTGGATTGTGTAATCAGGTAGAGTTTTCAAATACTTATTCGATTGTAACTCCGCAAATTAATTTAGTAGAGTCATCAATAGGCTGTAATAATCTTACAAAAAATTATCATATAAATACAAATTGTTATTTATTTAACCCTTTTGTAATTGTCATAAAAAATGCTGCAAATACTATTATATATCAACAAAACATTACTTCAAATAATTTTAGTTTCACTTACCCTAGTGTAGGGAATTATACAATAAAAATTAATAATAAAACAGGAACTAGTGGGCTAACCAATACTTTTATAAATCAAAATATTACTATTGCCCCACCAAATATCCCTAGTTTTAACATTACATCATCTACTAGTAATTTAATTTGCGGCAATGTTGTTTCGTTTAATGCAACCGCAACTGATGGCGGCACAAATACTTATGCTTGGCAAGTTAAAGATGCCCTTACAGGTGCGGTAATTAATGCGCCAATAACAAATGGCAACACGGCAAACCCAAGTATTAATTTTGCAGGTATTTATCAAAATGTGAACGTGTGTGCTACGGCAATTAACCAAAATGGTTGCACTGCAACCGAATGCCTATTGTTAACAAGTTGTTGTGCCACACCCGCTGGCTATGTTAAGTATAATAATTATACTTACTCGGCTAACACAACAGTACACGCAAGTAAAAAAATACAATATGCAGGTACTATTACCATTAATAATGGTGCACATTTATTACTTACCAACACCAATGTTATTTTTGATGCTAGTACAAAAATTGTTATTAACGGTACAGGTAAATTAACAGTTACAAAAAGTTATTTACGAGCAGGCTGTAATACAATGTGGGATGGTATTTATGTTAATGGCACTGGTTTAATAACGTTTAACGATTCGCGTATTGAAGATGCTACGAGTGCATTAAACGATGTAAATGGTACGGCATCGTTTAACTTAACTGGCAATGTATTTAACAAAAATGATGTTGGCTTTAATTTACAAACACAAAAATCAGCTGGGTCGAACTTTAATTTGCAAAAAAATATATTTACTTGCTCAAACATACCAGCGCCAACAACTATTGGTGCCAATTTAACAGCCGTTGCAATTGTGCCAAATTTAGCAAGTGCATTGGTTTATGGCAATTATCCTATAGTTAACTTACTGCCTCCGTTTCAATATCGAAGTTCAGAAGTAGGATTGTTGTTTGTTAATGCTGGCCGCATAAATGCACCAAACAATGTACTAATTGTTGGTTTGCTAACTGGTAACGAAAACATATTTGATAAACAAACATATGGTGTATCAATAAATAACTCAAGTTTATCGTTTCAAAACAATGTGTTTCAAAACAACGACTATGGCACTACCATTTTTAATACGAGTGGTCAAAACCCTTATAACATTAACTACGGCGGTTCGTTAGCATTAAAAAATAATTTTATTAAAAATAAATTCGGTATTTATAATTACGGAGTTGCTATTATTACCGCTAGTTATAACAAATTTAGCAATAACGAAACAGGCATGTATTTTTATCGTAATAACCTTAATAGTACTGTTAATATTGCAAGTAATCGTTTCATAAACCACACTATTGGTGTAAATTTTGACGACAATAACTTTATTAATGGTAATGTGTTAAATAATTGGTTCGAAAATCAAGTAGTTCAAGGTAATAACTCAAATAATTTTGCCATACGTTTTACCGAAAACCAACAAAGTGTAAACAAACAATACGCTAAATTTGAAGCAAACAACAATAACATTAGTGGCTATTTTAATGGTGTGTTTGTAGCACAAACCTACAAATCGGCTATTAAAGATAACGAAATACACTTGCGTAGCGATGATGCCGATGCACATTACCAAGCGGGCATACAAATTACACGCAGTAACGATAACGATGTGTTTAACAACCTTGTTGATGTGCAAAGTTTTGATGGCAAATTACGTTGGTGGCAATTTGGTTTGTTTACATCGTTAAGCACGGTACCAAAAATGCATTGCAATTATTTAAAAGATTTAGGTGCAGGTATTTTAGCTAATGGCTACAACTTAACCGAGCCTGGCAATGGCTTTAATGGTAACACCATGTATAATTGCCAATTTGGTTTTTGGTTAAATGCACAGGGCGAAATTGGCGACCAATACAACACCGATTTTGTAAATAAATACAGCGCCGATAATGCTTGGTACAATTGCCAATACGAAACGTTTAGCAACCAAGGGTGTAATACTTTTAATGGTACTGGTGCTTTGTTTATTCACGAAACACAATACCTTATATTATTAATAATCCAACAAACCAGGGAACAAATGGCTTTATTTTATTTGGAAATCCATCTCAACCCTATTCTGGCGAATGTTATGGCGGTGTGGCAACACCAAGCAGTGGTTTAAAAATAAATGGCACAAACAATGTATTAACAAATGGCATGCAAGGCCTAATGCAAAAAGCAAAACAAATTGCAGGCAACGATGCACTATTTGCTAATGCCAATCAAAAACACATTGCGCAAAAGCAATTATTTGCTAATTTAGTAGCAACACAAACCAATGTTACAATGATTGATACCCTGAACCAATTTACCATAAACGCCCTAAACAACACCATTGGCAATGCCTATGCAATAGATACGCTTATTGCAACTAACACTAATTTTAGTTTAAACAAAGCGCAACAATTAAACAACGCAATGGCAATTACTAATTTGGTTGATGGTGCTCAGCAACAAGTTAATAATACATACATACCTTATAATAAAAACCGTAACCAAAGCCATCGGTTTAACTATAAATTAAATGTTACTGAGGTTGCCGAGCTAGAGGCTATTGCAAACCTTTGCCCTAACAATTATGGGCAAGCCGTGTACCAAGCACGCACCATTTTGTTTAACACAACTGGAAAACAATACATTAATAATTGCGAAAAACCCGATACTGCAACCACAATTAATAGCGGTGCGCGTTTAACTAAAAAAACAAACAACATAACTCAAATAAATGAGATAAAGGTTTACCCAAACCCTGCGCAAAACAAAGTGTTTGTAGATAAAGGAAATTATACAAATATTACCTTTAAATTATATAATTTAATAGGCGAGTTAGTTTTAGTGCAAGAGCTAGTTAACGATAACGCCATAAATACCGAAAATATAATAAATGGTATTTATATGTATAGCTTAACTTTTGGAGCAAATGAGGTAAATAAAGGTAAATTAATTATTGCAAAATAAATTTAATTCTAAGCCTGCATGCAAATGCAGGCTTAGAATTTTAAACAACATGCGTTATATTTTACTTATATTTTTTGTTTTAAAATTAAACAATTGCATTGCCCAAATTAATTTGGTCCCCAACCCTAGTTTTGAAGATACGATTGGTACTTGTAACAATCAAATGGCAATCACACAAAGTTGGTCTAATGTTAAACGTTGGCAAACAGATTATTATTCCAGTAGTCCTGATTATCATAATACATGTTCAAACTCATTAAATTATCCATTTATTTGCACGGTACCTTACAATAGCAGAGGTTATCAATATCCAAGAAGTGGTAATGCTTATCTGGGTATATATTCATATGGCATACTAAACTCTACAGATTCTTCATATATGGTCATTGATTATGCAACTGTTAAACTAAATCAAGCTTTACAAACTAATAAATGCTATTATGGTGAAATGTATATTAGTCTAGCTAATATTTCAGAGTTAGCGATTAATCAATTCAGTATATTTCTTACGCAAAATACATACTCCTCATCAGCATTGAGTTATTTTAATAATTCCATTCAGCCACAAATACAATGGGACACAACACAATTTTTTACAGATACCTTAAATTGGGTTAAAGTAAGTGGCAAATTTACAGCACAAGGTGGCGAGCAATATTTAACTATTGGCAATTTTAAAGATGGTACACATGTGAAAAAACGAAGCATCTCTTCAAATTTCATTCCAGCATTTGGTGGATGGCCACAACCTAGATTCTTCACTTATATACTAGCCGACGATGTTGCCTTATACGAAATACCAAAGCCCAACTTAGGTAATGATATAAATAGGTGTGGCGCAACAAAAGATAGTTTGCAAATTGGCGATGCTACCTTAACAAACAATGGGCTAAATGTGCATTGGTACAAAAACGGTACGCTGTTAAGTAACCTAACCAATACTATAAACATAGCAGCCACACAACCCGCAACTTACATTGTGGAGTATGAGGGTTGCACAGCCGATACACTAATAGTAAACTACCAAGCGCATTGCCCAACAACTAGCATAGCGCCAACTAAAGATAGTTTAATAACACCTAACGTTATTAGCCCTAACGGAGATGGGATAAATGATTATTTTATAATACAAAACTTGCCAAACAACACATGCATTATTATTTATAACCGTTGGGGTAATGAGTTGTTAAACACAACCAATTATCAAAATAATTTTCCGTTAACGGATGTTAGCGCAGGTGTTTATTATTATGTAATTAAACAACCCAATGGCAGTATGCACAATGGCTATTTAACTGTGTTTAGGTAATAACAATTACTAAAAATTACACCAAAAATGGGTTGTTTTGTTTTTCAAAACCAATAGTGGTTTTAGGGCCGTGGCCACTATAAACAAGCATAGTATTGGGCAGGGTAAATAATTTTTCTTTAATTGATTGTATAAGCGTTTGGTGGTTTCCCATTGGCAAATCGCTACGGCCAATGCTGCCATAAAACAACACATCGCCACTAATCATAAAATTTTGCTCAACATTATAAAAAGTAATGCTACCTGGCGAGTGGCCTGGGGTATGTAACGTTTGTAACTGCGAATTACCAAAAGTAATAACATCGCCCTCGTTAATATATGCAATTGGAAGCGGGCTTTTTTCGGTGTTTAAGCCATACATAGCGGCACTTTCCATTTGTTTATCAAAAAACAATAAATCAAGTTGGTTTACTTCGGGCAAAAGTCCATAAGTATCAAACACAAACTTGTTCCCATTTATGTGGTCAATGTGGGCGTGTGTTAATAGTAAACGCACAGGTGTTAAATTATTTTGCGTAATAAAGTTTTTAAGTTGTTGGTTTTCGGTATTGGTGTTATTACCTGGGTCAATAATTACACATTGGTTTGTTTGGTCGTGCAAAACATAAGTGTTTTCGTTAAATGGGCCAAAGGTAAAATACTGTATACTAATCATCTATTTTTTTGTTAAATTTAGATTTTAAATTTACAATTTTAATGAAGCACTTATTATATATACTCTTGTTTTTTATTGCTACAAAAACAGGTTACAGTCAGTTTTATTATGGCTCGCAATTAGATTTTGGCAAAAACCGCATGCAATACCAAACTTTTAATTGGACCTACTTTGACTTTGAGCGCTTTAGAGTTTATTTATACGAAGGTGGGCAAGAAATAGCACGCTATGCAGCTACATCGGTTAACAGGCAATTACCAATTATGGAAAAGCGATTAGATTTTCAGTTAGACGATAAAATTGATGTGGTAGTTTATAACAATCAAAACGATTTTAAACAAAGTAACATTGGCTTATCTAACGATGAAAACGGAAACATTGGCGGTGTTACAAAAATTATAGGCGATAAAATTTTTATTTATTTTACAGGCACACACACCGATTTGGATAAACAAATACGAGCGGCACTGGCCGAGTTAATGGTAGATCAAATGATGTATGGAGGCCGTACACGCGATGTTGTTCGAAACTCTACTTTATTAAATTTACCCGAATGGTATAAAAGTGGTTTAATAGCCTATTTAGCCGAAGGGTGGCACACAACTATTGATAACCGTGTAATGGATGCGGTGCAAAACGATCGGTTTTATAAATTTAATAGGTTAACAGGTAAAGATGCCGTTATGGCTGGCCATGCATTGTGGTACTACGTTGCCGATACTTATGGCGAAGCCGTTATTCCCAATTTGTTGTATATGACAAAAATGAGTCGTAACCCCAACAATGCATTTTTGTATGTTATTGGCTCATCTACACAAAATTTAGTAAACGATTTTACAAGCCTTTTTGCAAAACGTTATGTAGACTATAAAGATACGGCTCGAAAAAACCCTGTTGCAGAAACTGTAATACCTAAACAAAAAAAATACAAACATTACTACCAACTAAAAGTGAGCCCCGATGGGCAAAAAATAATTTATGCCACCAGCGAGTTGGGGCAACAAAAAGTTTATATAAATACAATTGGTAATAAAAAACAACAGCGCTTATTAAAATTATACCCAAAATTAGAACGCATAGAAGATAACAGTTATCCTTTACTTGGCTGGCACCCCAACAACAGCATTGTTACATTAATTTATGAAAAGAAAAATATTTTAACCTTACATACTTATAATATTGATGATAAAGAAAAAGTAAAGCGACCAATTACAGGCTTTGTAAAAATAAATAGTTATTCGTTTTCGCACGATGGAAAAAAAATAGTAATGAGTGCCATTAAATTAGGTAAAGGTCAATCGGATATATTTATTTACGCATTAAACACAGGTGGTGTTGAGCAAATTACAAACGACATTTGGGACGACAACAATCCTGTTTTTACAAACAACTCAAAGGGTATTTTATTTGAATCGAACCGAACGCACGACACGATTAAAGCCAGCGACGATGCTAAATATAAATACCGCCTTTTAAAAAATAACGATGTGTTTTTTTATAACGCCCAAACAAAATCTAACATCCTAACCCGAGTAACAAACACACCTAACACTAACGA
>JAYSUQ010000030.1:0-2306 GCA_043718985.1 Bacteroidota bacterium
GTTATACCAATATGAATTAGTGTAATAATTATCATAATACCCTAAGCCATTAATATTATTACCAAATCGTTTTACACGAGTAGCGTATTCATAATCATAATAATCATCATATTTAAATTCTCTATCTTTATAACTTGGGTTTGCATCGTCTTTAGTTTGTTGCTCTTTTTTTAAAGCTGCTAACGAATCAGCTTCTCGTTTTTCTTGCAGTTCTTGCACTTGTTTGGCAATTGCATTTACTTTAGCTTGTTCAATTTTATCTTCGGTTGGGTTTGCGTAAACATCATCGGCATACGAACTTATTTTTTTTTGCGAACCGCACGAGGCTAAAATCAACAATAATAAACTAGATACTAAAAAAATATTTTTCATTTTATTTGTTTTAAAATATTGAACGCTAACGTGCAATAAAAGTTTAACTTTGCAGGGATTTGTTATGTAAATTTACAAATTAAGTGCCAATAAAATTTAACAGAAACATTAATTATATATTTTAACATTTGTTAGTAAATTAAAAAAAGATGAGTAAAGAATTAACATCGCGAGCCACCGATTACAGCAAATGGTATAACGATTTAGTAGTAAAGGCAGATTTGGCCGACCACTCGGCAGTGCGTGGTTGCATGGTTATTAAACCTTACGGATATGGCATTTGGGAAAACATGCAAAAGGTTTTAGATAAAATGTTTAAAGATACTGGGCATCAAAACGCGTATTTTCCATTATTTATACCTAAAAGTTTATTTGAAGCCGAAGAAAAAAATGCAGAAGGTTTTGCAAAAGAATGCGCCATTGTAACGCATTACCGTTTAAAAAACGATCCTAATAATCCAGGTAAATTGATGGTTGACCCTGAGGCAAAATTAGAAGAAGAATTAATTGTGCGCCCAACAAGCGAAGCAATTATTTGGAATACTTACAAAGGCTGGATACAATCTTACCGCGATTTACCTATTTTAGTTAATCAATGGGCAAATGTTGTACGATGGGAAATGCGCACACGATTATTTTTGCGCACTGCCGAATTTTTATGGCAAGAGGGGCACACCGCACACGCAACTAAAGACGAGGCAATAGCCGAAACTAAACAAATGCTAGATGTGTATGCCGATTTTGTTGAAAATTGGATGGCAGTGCCCGTTGTTAAAGGTGTTAAAACTGCTAACGAACGTTTTGCAGGTGCTGACGATACGTATTGTATTGAGGCTTTAATGCAAGATGGTAAAGCATTACAAGCGGGTACTTCGCATTTTTTAGGTCAAAATTTTGCTAAAGCGTTTGATGTTAAATATGTAACTAAAGATAATAAACAAGAATATGTTTGGGCAACATCGTGGGGAGTTAGTACACGCTTAATGGGTGCATTAGTAATGAGCCATAGCGATGATAATGGATTGGTATTGCCTCCAAAATTAGCGCCAATACAAGTTGTTATTGTGCCAATTTATAAAGGCGACGATGGTTTAGCAAAAGTAAGTTTAGTAGCAAATGATATTAAACAAAAGTTACAAGCTAAAGGAATATCAGTAAAATATGATGATAGAGACAGCCAACGACCAGGTTGGAAATTTGCTGAATACGAATTAAAAGGTGTGCCAGTGCGTGTTGCTATTGGAGAGCGTGATTTAGCAAACGGAACCATTGAAGTTGCTCGCAGAGATAATTTAACAAAAGAAACAGTAAGTATTGATGGTGTTGATGTTTTAATTGAAAATTTATTAAACGAAATACAATCTAATTTATTTGAACGTGCAAAAGAACGTACTACCAATTTAACAACCGAAGCAAATACTTACGATGAGTTTAAAACTATTTTAGATACTAAAACAGGATTTGTTTTAGCGCATTGGGATGGAACCTCAGAAACAGAAGAGAAAATAAAAGAAGAAACAAAAGCTACTATACGTTGTATTCCTTTAAATAACTTACAAGAAGCTGGAGTTTGTATTTATAGCGGTAAACCAAGCACGCAACGTGTAATGTTTGCAAGGGCTTATTAAAAATTAGTTATATAAAAAACACTTGTTAATGTAGCGAGTGTTTTTTTTATGAATAAAAATTAAAAATGCTGATTAGTACAAAATTAGGGAAAATAGGCATTTATGGTGCAGTTCAAAACAAGATGTAGAATGGCTTAAAATATTTGAAAAATTTGTAAGTTCCTTACTCCTTTTCCTTACTCCATCCAATTGAGGTCGAAGCATAGAAACTAATAAAAACGAAAAAGCCTCAGTAAACTGAGGCTTTTTCAATGGTAGACCACCGAATGCATATTCCGATTAAATTGACCACCTGATTCCGATGCA
>JAYSUQ010000291.1:0-7563 GCA_043718985.1 Bacteroidota bacterium
GACCAGCTGTAACTATAATTTGTGTTGGGTGGGTTTATGCTTAACGCATTAATGTTATGGCCGCATGTTTGTGCAAATTGTGGCGTAATCGAATAATTAAATACTTCGGTAACCGATACATCATCAATATAAAAATAGGAATCTTTAGTTTCGTAAGCTAATAAAAAGGTATTGGTACAAGCTGTTGCAACCGATGGGTAAGATAGATTGTTTGTTGATGAATTAAACTTTCCTAAAATAATTGAGTTTTGATTTGCCGTTTGTGGTGTGTAGGTATAAGTTAATTGACACCAACCGTTATTTGTAACTGCAAATGTATTTAAATTAGTTATGCCGCCAGTTATGATACCTAAGGCACTAACTACATTCGATGGAATATAATTATCGCTAAATGCAACCGAAATATCGTTGGCTTTAAAACTACTACGTTCGGCTAGAGATACATAAAAAGAAACTTTGTAAGAATGCCCTTGTATTAAAGGCGATTTTAATTTAGAATAAATGGACTCTATCCAATTGTTTGATTTATTTGCAAAAAAACCTGCATAGCCATTTTGTCCAGTACGTTCATGTTCGTTACCCATTCTATTACAAGGTACCTTCATTAAATTTGCACCTAATGTATGGTAGTAATCTGCAGTGCCACCGTTAGCATCATTCCACCCGCAAGCCATGCCAATTTGGCTAAATGAATCGGGATAATTACCCCCCACAGAATTTAAACCACCAACTTGCTCAAAACTACCATTGCATACATACTCGCATGTGGGTGTTGTTGCGCATACTGTTGTGCTTGCGCAGCTTGTAAATGCTAAAGGAGATGTAGTAGCATTAATTTTATAATACCCATCGTTACTTAAAACACATGTATTGCAAACTATTGTTTTAAAAACAAGTGCCACATAATGAACTTGCCCTGTTGCTAAACCTACTACATAAGCTTTTAATGTGCTGTCGTTTGTGGCGTTTAATTCGAAACTATCAAAAATTAAATTGGCGTTTGATAAACATATAATTTGTGATAGTTGTCTTGTGTAATTGTTTTTATAAACTACGTCAAATGTTTGGTTTGTTGAATTTGCCGTATAACTATACCAAACGGTATCGCTAATTGTTGTTTGCCAACCTGTTGTTGCCTGGGGCGTTATGCTTAATACATAAGGGTTTTGGCGCGCACCTGTTTGCGCTAAAGCACAAGTTGTTAAAAAAAAGCTTAACACAAAAAGTGTTTTAAAAAATTGTTGTAGTGTGGGTTGTTTCATACTTGAAAATTTATTTTTTTCAAATATAACCAAAACTGTGTATAAAAAACACCATATATGTAATATTTAAAGTACAGTTATAATAAATAATTATATAATAAGTATAGTGAACTTTGGTTAATGTTGGTTCATATAGGTAATAAAATAAAAGCAACTGTTTTAAAAAGAGGCATGTCGGTAAGTGAGTTTGGTAGGCGCATTAATACATCGCGCGAAAACGTTTACAGTATATTTAAACGTAAAACAATTGATACGGGTTTACTCATTACAATTTCGAAAATATTAGAATTTGATTTTTTTGAAATTTATAGCCCGCAAATAAAAAAATTGAAAGATGAAAATCAAGATTTAAAAGATTACATCAAATTATTAAAAGTTAAACCCTAATTATATAACACGTTTTAAATTTAATAGATGCGAAAAAGTGCAATCTGTTATTAGAAAATATGTTTATGCAGTTTTTTTTAAGTTGTGCTAATTTTAATCCACTACCAAAACTTATTTTAACAAAGCGAGTTCTAAAACTTCTGTCATTTTTGTAACATAGTTAAATGTTAAGCCTTTTAAATATTCTTGTTTAATATCATCTACATCTTTTTTATTATCGGCACACAAAATTATTTCTTTAATACCTGCGCGCTTAGCAGCTAATATTTTTTCTTTAATTCCGCCCACTGGCAATACTTTGCCACGCAAAGTAATTTCGCCCGTCATAGCTAAATGTTTTTTTACTTTGCGTTTGGTTAAAGCCGATGTTAGGGATGTTAGCATTGCAATACCAGCACTTGGGCCATCTTTGGGAGTAGCACCTTCGGGCACGTGTATGTGTATGTTATTGTTTTCAAAAAACTCAGCATCAATTTTTATATCATCGGGGTGTGCTTTAATAAACTCTAATGCTAAAGTTGCACTCTCTTTCATTACATCGCCAAGATTACCTGTTAATGTAAGCTTGGCACCTTTGCCTTTAGATAAACTTGTTTCTATAAATAAAATATCGCCTCCAACTTGTGTCCAAGCTAAGCCAGTAACAACGCCTTCAACATCGTTACCTTGGTATTTTGCTTTTTCGTGCGATGGGCCTAATATTTTTGAAATTGTTTGTTCGGTTATTTTTGGTAATTCGTTTTGTTTAACAACATTAACAGCAATGCTACGTGCAAGTTTCGATATTTTTTTTTCTAAACCCCGCACACCACTTTCGGCCGTATAGTTTTCTATTACAAATTCTAATTGCTTATCGGTTAATTTAAATTGAGTTTTTTTTAATCCATTTTCCTCAATTTGTTTTGGTAACAAATGTTGTTTGGCTATTTCAATTTTTTCTTCAACAGTATAACCGCTCACATCAATAATTTCCATTCTATCACGCAAGGCAGGTTGTATAGTAGCTAAGTTGTTACACGTTGCAATAAAAAGCACGTTGCTTAAATCGTAATCGCTTTCTAAAAAATTATCGTAAAAAGTGCTGTTCTGTTCTGGGTCTAATACTTCAAGCAATGCTGATGATGGATCGCCGTGGTAATCGCTACCTACTTTATCTATTTCATCTAAAATAAAAACAGGATTAGATGATTGTACTTTTTTTAAATTTTGTAATATGCGGCCAGGCATAGCTCCAATGTAAGTTTTTCGATGCCCTCTTATTTCGCTTTCATCTTTTAAGCCACCTAAACTCATTCTAATGTATTTTCGGTTAAGTGCTTTTGCAATACTTTTACCTAACGATGTTTTACCAACCCCTGGAGGGCCGTATAAACAAAGTATTGGCGCTTTTAAATTGCCTTTTAATTTTAGCACCGCTAAATGCTCCAACACTCTTTCTTTTACTTTTTCTAACCCAAAATGGTCTTCGTTTAAAACGTTTTCGGCATGTGATAAATCAAAATTATCAACCGTAAATTCATTAAAAGGTAAATCTAACAATAGCTCAACATAATTTGTTTGTATGCCATAGTCGGGCGAGTGCGGGTTCATTCGAGAAAGTTTGCCAATTTGTTTTTCAAAAATATCGGCAATTTCTTTATTCCATTTTTTTAACTTTGCTCGCTCTTTATATTCATTTAAATCTTGCTCAAAACTTTTTTCACCTAACTCTTCTTGTATTGTTTTTATTTGTTGATGTAAAAAATAATCGCGTTGTTGTTTATCTAAGTCGGTTTTAACTTTGTTGTGAATTTGATTTTTTAATTCCAACATTTGCAACTCTTTAGTTAAATGTTCAAACACTAACGATGCCCTGTCTTTTAAGCTAGGCACCTCTAACATACTTTGTTTTTCGGCAGCTGTTGCATTCATGTTCGATGAAACAAAGTTTACCATGAAGTTTTGGCTTTCAATGTTATTTAAAGCAAAGCCAGCTTCGGTAGGTATGTGATGCGATTTTTGTATAATTTGTAGCGCTGTATCTTTTAAATTTGATGCTATAGCTTTAAACTCATCATCGTTTTTATCGGGCCTTGTTTCTTCAAATTTTTCGGTAGTTGCTTTGTAATAAGGCTCGCTTTGTGTAAATTCTTTAATGCGAAATCGTTTTTTACCTTGTATTATTACCGTAGTATTACCATCGGGCATGCGTAACATTTTTAAAATATGGGCAACCGTGCCAACGTTATGTAAATCTTCGGCTAAAGGATCGTCAACGGTATCGTTTTTTTGAGAAACAACACCAATTGTTTTATCGCCTTTATAAGCATCTTTAATTAAGTTAATAGATTTATCGCGGCCAACCGTTATAGGTATTACCACACCAGGAAACAAAACGGTGTTGCGAAGCGGTAATATTGACAGTATTTCGGGCACTTTTTCGGAATGCATATTATCTTCATCTTCGGCAGATAATAAGGGGATAAAATCAGTATCCTCGTCCATCATTGGTTCAAAGGCTATATTTGTTAAGTTGTTAAAAAACGTCATCGTAAAATTAATTTAGTGCCAATAAATATACCATTATTGTGCCAATGCTTTTTAAGCGACTTTGTGGCAGAAAACAAGCAATTTAATATTGCCATTAATTATGAGTTTTATGTAATTAAAAAAATGTAAATTCACCCTGTTGAATCAGGGAATTTGGTGAAAACCCAATACTGTACCCGCAGCTGTAAGCCTTAAAAATAAGTTATGTATGTTGCCACTGTTTTATAACGGGAAGGCACATAACTAAGGTAAGTCAGAAGACCTCTCAATAAATCGATGTTTAGAACCTCGGGAAAAAGGTTTATAAAGGCATTGTACTATTTTTTAATGAAAAATAATTTTAGAGTAATTGTAATTGCAGCTAGTATGTTAGTTACAGGTTTAAATTGTAACGCACAATTTTCACCACCTGAGGGTCAAATAGGAACTACAGCAATGTATAAAGATAGTAGCGCTTTTGTGGCTTGGGCCAATAACTGTAACATTACTCGTGGCTTGCAAGATATATCTAACCCAACTACAGGTTATGCTACCGTTGGTGATAGTACAAGTGCATTAGGCATTGCGGGCACAACTGGTGTGGTAAGTTTAGGCGATGGAGGCCACGCAGTTTTACAATTTGCAGTACCAATAATTGATGGCACAGGAAACGATTTTGCTGTTTTTGAAAATAGTTTTAATGATTTGTTTTTAGAATTGGCTTTTGTAGAAGTAAGTAGCGATGGTATTAATTTTTTTAGATTTTTAGCAACCAGCAATAGCGATACCGTAAATCAAATTAATAGTTTTGGAAACGTAGATGCAACCTTAATAAATAATTTAGCAGGCAAATACAAAGGGCAGTTTGGTACACCTTTTAATTTATCAGATATGCCAAACAATACATTGCTTAATAAACAAGCTATTAGTCACATTAAAATTATTGATGTTGTTGGTTGTCTTCAAGATCAATACGTTACACGAGATGCTAATAATAATAAAATTAACGACCCTTGGCCAACGCCCTTTGCAAGTAGTGGTTTTGATGTTGATGCGGTTGGGGTTATACACCAGCAAACAGTTGGTATTAAAGAATTATTAAAAAATAAAATAGTAGTTTATCCCAATCCATCATCAACCTTTTTAACTATTAATACTGATGATAGTATTGAATACGATTTAATAATAACTAATTATTTAGGCGAACAAGTAAGTAATAATTTAAAAATTAATGGTATTTATCAATTAAATATTGCTGATTATAGTAATGGTGTTTACACACTATTTATTAAAAACAAAAAAGAAGTAAGTGTTTTAAAATTTATAAAAAACTAGTTTGAATTTTTTTGAAATACTTAATAACCGACGAGATACGCGGCATTTTTTATCAGATGAAATACCGCAACAAGTTTTAGATAATGCCTTTGCTGCCGCACAAGCCTCGCCATCAGTTGGGTTATCGCAACCTACCCGTTATTATTTAATTTCAAAAAAAGAAATTAAAAAGTCTATTTACCAATTATTTGATAAGGCAAATACAAACGTAAAAAACAAAATTTTAAATGCTTCTCAAAAAAAAGCCTATAATAATTTAAAGTTACAAGGCATATTAGATGCACCATTAGGATTAATTATTACAACAGATTATAGCGTGTTGGATAACTTTACAATTGGTGTTGAGGGAACATCAGATGCCTTGCAATGGAGCTCAGTATGTGCTTTACAAAATTTTTGGCTATCGTTAACCGCCGATGGATATTCGTTAGGATGGGTTTCTATTTTAGATTACGATGGCTTAAAAAAAATGATTGATTTGCCATCGCACGAAAAACCTTTAGGTTATTTTTGTATTGGCAAACCAGCCACTAATTACAATAATATGCCAATGCTCGAAAAAGAAAATTGGAAAGCCAAAAAGCCACTTATTGTAAATAAAATTGAAACTTTTAATCCAATTGACTTGTATAATAAAGAAGATGAATTAAGGCAGGCTTCAAACATCATAAAAAAATATAATGGCGATTTTGAAAAAAGTATAACTCAAGCAATAAATCAAAAATTAAAACCAATAGGTGCTTTAGGTAAATTAGAAGATATTGCCAAGCAAATTGCAACTATTCAAAACACGTTACAGCCAAAAATTTTAAACCCTACAATTATTGTTTTTGCAGGCGATCATGGCATTGCTGCAACAGGGCTTGTTAATTCCTACCCTCAAGCTGTAACCTCGTTTATGGTTAAAAATTTTATGTGTGGCAAGGCAGCTATTTCTGTTTTTTGTACACAAAATAACATACAATTGTTTGTTGTAGATGCAGGTATAAATCACACGTTTCAAAAAGATACATTAACCGAAAATTTTATAGATGCTAAAATAAATTTTGGAACAAAAAATTATTTAGAAACTAAGGCAATGTCTTTATCCGAATGTAATTTATCAATTAAAAAAGGCAGAGAAATAACCGAAAAAATTATTAAAAACAATAAATGTAATGTACTTGGTTTTGGCGAAATGGGAATTGGCAACTCATCATCGGCGGCTTTAATAGTTAGTGCAATTACTAAATTTAGTATTAATGATTGTGTTGGCTTAGGTGCTGGAGTTGATGAATTAGAGTATCAAAAAAAAGTAGCGGTTTTAAAAAAAGTATACGAGTTGCATTATAAAACTAATTTTACTTATCTGGAGTTGCTTTGTAGTTTTGGTGGCTTTGAAATTGCAATGATGGTTGGCGCCTATTTACAAGCGTATGATAATGATTGCGTAATTTTGGTTGATGGTTTTATTGCAACCTCAGCATTATTGATTGCGAAATTAATTAACCCTTTAATTTTAAATAATTGTATTTTTTCGCATACAAGTTCCGAAATGGCTCACCAAAATGTGTTAAGTTATTTAAATGTTGACTCGCTATTACAATTTAATTTAAGACTTGGAGAAGGAACTGGCTCGGCACTTGCAATGCCTATGTTGCAAAATGCAGTTGCTATGTTAAACAATATGGGCAATTTCGATTTTACTGTAAACGCTAATCAAAAACCTAAATAAAATAAACAGATGAAGGAGCCAGTAACAAATAGTTTGTTGCAAACAAACATAAATGAAAAAGGTGTAAAACATATGACAACTAAAAAAATAAAATAAACATATGAAGGAGCCAGTAACAAATAGTTTGTTGCAAATAAACATAAATGAAAAAGGTGTAAAACATATGACAACTAAAAAAATAAAATAAACATATGAAAGAGCAGATTAAAATATTTTTTACGGCCTTAATGTTTTATACGCGCATACCTTGCCCAAAAACGATAGATCATAGTGATGAATATATAAATAAAGCAACACGTTATTTCCCTTTAATAGGGTATGTTGTAGCATTAATTCAAACCTTTATTTTTATTGCAT
>JAYSUQ010000292.1:0-23988 GCA_043718985.1 Bacteroidota bacterium
GTAATTACCACATTTGGTTTTTCAAACACATCAACAGGCTTTGTTACTTGTGTTGGGCAAAGTTTATCCGATGTAACAATCAACGTTGTAGTATATGTACCAGCGGCTGCATACGTATGTGTTGGTGTAATACCAGTACCCTGAGCACCATCGCCAAAATACCAATTGTATGTTAAAATAATGCCACCATTAGGAACAATGCTTGGCCCTGCATTAAATGTTGTTGGTTGTGCGTTTATACAAGCTGGCGCATACATAAAATCTACAACTGGGTTTGGGTTAACAAACACCGTAATTGTATTGGTTGTGTTTTTGCAAACCAAGCCAGTAACTGGCGATGATGATACTGTGTAACTTATAGTATTTAAACCATAGTTAGGAAAAGTAAATTGAGGGTTTGCATTGTTTGCTACATCAACCGATCCATCACTCATAAAATCCCACTCGTGTGTGGTTAACGAGTTAAAACTACCATTGCTTGTACTAACTTGTGTAAATTGTGTTGCGGTATTGTGGCATACTTCGTTAGCAGTAAACGATGCCGTAGGGTTAGCAAATACACTCACTGTTTTTACAGCTACATCAACACAACTATTAGTAGTTGTAGCGGTTAAGGTTACATTATAAGTTGCATTAACATTAGTCGCAAAATTATAAATATGTGTTGGGTTAATAGTGGCATCTGTTGCTGTTGGATCTCCAAAACTCCAAACATAACTCGGCGCACCTCCAACGTTTGCATTTAAAGTACTAGTAGTGTTTGTAAAATTAATTGCTGCCCCTAAACAAGCCGAGTTAGTCGTAAAACTAGGTACTGAGTGGCCCCAAACATTAACGGGCAATAACACGGTATCTTTACAACCATTACTATCCATTACTATTAATGAGGTTGTAAATGTGCCCGAAGTTGTAAATGTTGTTGTTGGCGCATTGCTGGCGTTATCTATTGAGTTATTATTTGTATAATCCCAAGCCCAAGTTTGTATTGAGCCTGTTGAGGTAGATAAATCTGTGAAAACTGTTACACTCGATTGGCAAACTGCCGACGCATTAAAATTAGCAACGGGTTGCGCGTGTATTAAAACGGTGTTGGTTATTGTTGCAGTACAGTTATGAATTGATGTTAAGTTTAATGTTACTGTTTTTACACCACTGGTGCTATACGTTAAACTTAGTGGGTTTGCAATATTGCTGGTAAGTGGTGTTGCATTGTTGCCAAATAACCAACTAGTAACACTCATACTTGCTACAGGCGCAATACTTGATGTGTTTATAATAACTACATTATTATTTAAACAAGCTGTAGTTAAACTAAAGTTAGGCACAGGCAAAGGGCTAACAGTAATTGTTTTCACAACATTATCTACACAACTATGTGTTGTAGTTGCGGTTAAATTAACTGTAAATGTTGCCCCATTAACGCCTGTTGTATAAGTATGTGTTGGGCTTATGTTTGCATCAAACGCTGTTACATCGCCAAAATTCCAGCTATATTGTAATGCGCCACCAATATTTACGGCGGTAGTATTTGTATTATTTGTAAAGTTAGTAATGGTATTTAAACAAGCGGCGTTGGCGGTAAAGTTTGGCACACTACGCCCCCAAACATCTATTAAATTTGTTATTGTATCATTACACCCGTTAACATCAGTAATTATTAATGATGTTGAAAAAGTGCCAGAAGTTGTAAAAGTTGAAGTTGGATTTTGAGTTGCATCATCAACAGAATTATTTGATGTAAAATCCCATTTCCAGTTAGTTACAACACCAGTTGGTAACGATAAATCTGTAAATACTGTTGCTGCGTTTTGGCAAACAGCAGTAGCACTAAAGTTAGCAACGGGTTGTGGGTAAATTTCAACATCAACTGTTGTTGTTGCAACACAGCCAGCGCTCGATGTTAAACTTAAAGTAATGGTTTTAATGCCACTTGTAGTATACATTAAATTTGTAGGTGTAACTAAATTGCTTGTTAAGGGTGTTGCATTGGCTCCAAAATTCCAACTCGTTAAGGTTACAGTTGCTGGTGCTAAAACGGTTGATGTATTGTTTAATGTTACGTTACTATTTAAACAAGCATTTGTAGCTGTAAAAACTGGTACAGGTACAGGGTTAACGGTTACTGTTTTAATAATATTACTTACACAACTGTGTGTAGTGGTTGCAACTAAATTAACGCTAAACGTTGCACTTGTGGTGTAGTTGTGCGTTGGGTTTGTTGTTAAATCTAATGCGCTACCATCGCCAAAATCCCAACTATAGGTAGGTGTACCGCCAATGTTAGTAGCAGTTGTTGTAGTTGTATTTGCAAAGTTTGTAGCCGTATTAAAACATACCGAATTTGTAACAAAATTAGGTATTGCCTGCCCCCACACATCAATTGTTTTTGTTATGGTATCTTTACATCCATTTACATCGGTAGTTATTAATGCTGTTGTAAATGCGCCTGATGTTGTAAATGTTGATGTTGGATTTTGTGTTAGGTTATCAATAGAATTGTTATTAGTAAAATCCCATTGCCAATTAGTTATTGAGCCTGTTGGGGTACTTAAATCGGCAAAGGCAGTTGCTGTACTTTGGCATACGGCAGTAGCACTAAAATTAGCAACTGGCCGCGCAAAAATTGTTACGTTGGCAGTTGTTGTTGTTACACAACCTGCGTTAGATGTGTTGGTTAAAGTTATTGTTTTAACGCCACTTGTTGTGTAGGTTAAGCCCGAAGGTATTGTTGCGGTACTAGTTGTTGAGTTTGTGTTTGCCCCAAAACTCCAACTGCTTAATGTTACTGTTGATGGTGCTAAAATAGTTGAGTTATTATTTAAAACTACGGTATTGTTTAAACACGCATTAGTGGCTGTAAAACTTGTGGTAGGCAATGCATTAACTACTACATTAACCAAAGCACTATCGCGGCAACCGTTATTTGATACGGCTTTTAACTCAACTGTTTTGGTGCCAGCCGATGCAAAGGTAAACGTAGGACTTTGTGTTCCATCATCTGTAACCGTGTTGTTATCAAAATCCCAAGCCCAGGTAGTTACTGTTGCTGGTGCTAAAATAGTTGTGCTATTAGTAAAAGTAGTTGCGGTGTTTAAACATACTGGCAAGGCCGAAAACGAAACACTAGGTTTTGAAAAAACCGTTACCGTATTTGTTACTGCTCCAGGGCAATCAACCCCATTAGATACTGTGTAAGATACAACGTAACTACCAGGCGCAGTATAAGTAAAACTAGGGCTTTGCGCGTTTGATGTTGCGCTACCTTGCCCAAACGACCACGTGTGTGTATTAACACCAACGGTTGCAGTTGGCGCCCCTGTAAAGTTTGTTGCCGCAGTTAAGCACACATTATTTGATGAGTAACTAGCAACCGACAGGCCATTTACAGTAATTGTTTTTGTAACGGATGTAGGGCAGCCATTATCGGCATTTAGGGTAACCGTATAAGTGCCTGGTGTTGCATAGGTATGTGTTATTGCAGTGGCTTGGTTGGTAGTAGTAAAGGTTTGAGTATCGCCAAAATTCCAAACAAAAGTTGCGCCAGCACCGCCCGTTGTGCTATTAGTAAAACTTGTTGGTGAGTTAATACAAACAGTACTCGAGTTAAAATTTGGCACCGCCGATGTAGTACCACCAGGTATTGAAATAGTTTGAGAATATAAACAAGGAGTTTGTGGAGGTGTAACAAAAGTGGACATATTAACTTGATATGTGCCACCTAAATTTACAATAGCAGTTTGTGTATTTACACCAGATAAAATACCAGGTCCTGTCCAAGTATAAGTAGCTGCCCCTGCAGGAGCGGTTAAAGTAGTTGATTGTCCATTACAAATAGCAGGTAATGAACTTGAAACTGGTATTGGAGAACATATACATTGAATATAAGCATAACCAAAATGCCCTCCTTGTGTGCAATCGGATGTAGTAAATTCGATGGTTACATTTTGACCAACGTAGCTTAAAAGTGGTACAGTTACTGTTGACCAATTTTTATATTTAGTGGTTCTCGTTCCGGTAACGGGTAAAAACACAAACCCAGGAACTTTTCCTGGCGATGCTGTAGTTAAACTACTCGCACTTGTTGCATCTACATCATAAGTAGCGCAATTAATTAATGTGTTACTTGCATCGTACATTCTAATTCTAAAGTAAGGCTGATCAAGAACTGTGTGGCTTTCATCATCTAAAACTACAGCATATTGATAAACGAAATTAGGATTGCCAGCTGAAACATTAAATGTTTGTCTCAAAATTTGAGCCTTATCACCTGAAACACCGTTTCCTAATCTAATAGAGTTACCTCCCGAAGGTGGAGTTACAGGTATTGGTGCATTTGGATCTGTTCCGCCCGTCATAATTGTGTGTACACCACCCGCAGCAACATTTGCCCCTGTATTAACAGCACCCGAACTAAAACTAGCGTTAGTTGTAGCAACATTTGCATAATTCCAAGTTAAACATAATCCAAATAAACTAGTAGCACAAGTAGTTTGTACTTGTGTGCCTCCACCATAGGAGCCTGTCCAACCAGATGTTGTGCCATTTGCAAAATCTACATTTGTACATGCTGCTTGTACCGATAATCCATTACCACCAATTAATTTATTTAATTGAGTTTGATTATCATTATTAAATAATAATTGATTTATGAAGGTGTTATTTGTTGCATTTTGAGTGATTTTTTCAGATAAATTATTGAAAAATATTTTTAAGTCAGATTTACTTATATTTTTAGTTTTTAATGTTTCAAATAATTTGCCAATTTCCTGCTTTGAAATTAAAGTTAAATACATTTCGAATGTAACTGATGAATTAATATAGTTGTTTTTAACTTTATTAATTTCCATTTCTAGGTTGTTAAAAAAACCTTCAGCATTAAGCTCAGATATTAACGAATTATAATTATCTGTATTTTGTGCTAATTGATTGTGTGAACAATACTTAGTATTAACAAACTGCTGCGCAATTGTTGTTTTAGTAATTAAAACAGTTAATAATAAAAGTGTAAATAGTTTCATAGTGGTAATTTTTTAGCTTAGCAATGTTACAAAAACCATATTGCAAACACTAAATTTTTACTAAGTATTTTACTCGCTTAACTCACTGAAAATCAGGTTTTACCATTCGTGATTTTGCAGAAAAACCGCATAAATTTCTATCTGATTTTTGGTGTTTTTGAGCCTTTTTTTAAATGATGGTTACATGCCCAACATAATCGTGTTTTTTACCAAACACATCGGTTAAGTAAACTTTCCAGGTATACACGTCTTGTTTTTCTATACCACGGCCTTTTTTTCTGCCATCCCAACCTTTGTTTATATCAGTTGTTTTAAATATCATTTCTCCCCAACGGTCAAAAATTAATAACTCAAATTTATCTATACCAATACCCTTGCCCGAAAATGTATCGTTTATTCCGTCGGCCTCATCTGGCGAAAAAGCATTTGGCATATAAAACACAAATTCTTTTGCAATCTCAACGGTTTTATAAATAACATCTTTGCAGCCTAACGCATTTGCTACCGTTAATTCAACAGTATATGTTGTTGAGTTAAAATCGCCATAAATATGTGCTGGGTTAACATCGGTTGTATTCATAGTTGGGCCGTCGCCAAAGTTCCAAGCAAAGGTGTTGTAGTTTTGCGATTGGTTACTAAAATAAATTAGTGGGGTTAACAAATCGCCTGGGTTTGGGTTTGCAATAAAATTGGCAATTGGCGCTGCAAGTACCGATATGTAGTTTGGTTTAACCGATGATTTAAAACATCCTTTATTTGTTGTTGTAATTAACACGGGCGTAAATTGTGTGGTTTGGTTACTGTTTGAGTTTGTGTAACAATGTGTTTGGTTGCTATCTAAAGTTGATACAATAACAGCACCATCGCCAAAGGACCATTCCCATTTATCTATTTGCTCGTTTGTACCAGCTGGCATTAGCGGCATTGATGATAAATTTTTAAATGTAGTGCAAAACTCTGGTCCACATCCCGATTGTGGCGCACTAAAATTTGGAAACGGATTAAAGTTAACCTCTACTACTTTTGTATAATTTGTAAGGCAACCGTTGTTTGTTGTAGATGATAGGTTAACGGTATAAGTGCCACCATTATTAAATACGTGCCAACCATCTTTTATGTTTAAGGTTGGATCAAAATCCCACACATAGTTTGTAACGTTTGCGCCGTTAGGTAAATAAATTGGCGTTAAGTGCATGGTATCTCCAGCACAAGTTTGGTTAAATGTAATATCGGCTAAACTGGCTTTTTCGTATACCGAAATTTGTTTTGTGGTGTCTTTAAAACATCCCTTATCAGAATAAACTGTTAACGCAACATTATAATTTCCAGCAGCTGCATAGCTGTGTGTAGCGGTAGATAAGGTGTAACTTGTTGTTTGTCCATCACCAAAGTTCCAATCGTAATTTGAAGCACTACCTAAGGTTAATGTTGTTGTGTTGGCATTAAAAGTATTAGGCTGACTATTAATACATTTATTTGCAAAAATAAAATTTGGTTTTGGTAATGGGTTTACCATTATGTTTTTAACGATGGCGTTTTCGCAAACTAAACTAGCTGTTGGTGTTGTAGATACTGTAAAGCCAACAGCAATAGTGCCAAAATTAGGCACGGTAACATTAGGGTTTTGAATGCCATTTACATCTACAATGCCATCATTACCAATATCCCATTTAAATGTATTAACCGAGTTACCGTTACCATTACTGGCATCAAAAAAATTGGTAGTTGCACCATAACACACATCGTTAGCATTAAACGATGCTGTTGGTGTTGCATACACACTAACTGGTTTTGTTAACGAATCGGCACAACCGTGAACCGATGTTGCTTTTAGCATTACTTGATAAACCGTATTTGTATTTGCACCTAATAAAAATGTGTGGTTAGGGTTTAGTACCGATACCGTTGGCGTATTATCACCAAAGTTCCAAACATACGATTGCACTAAATCTACATTGGCATTTGTTGTAATATTTGTTAAGTTAACAAAACTAGTTGCTGTGCCATAACACACGGCATTGGGTGTAAAGTTAGGTATGGTGTGCCCCCAAACGTTGTAGGTTAATGTTACGGTGTCTTTACAACCAACATTATCTTTAGCAATTAAAACACCTGTATAAATACCCGACGATGGAAAAATAGTTGAAGGAGAATTTCCGTTAGCATCAATAAATGTATCGTTTGTGTAATCCCACTGTAAAAAAGAAATACTTCCGTTTGAGGTAGATAAATCGGTGAATACGGTTGGCAAGCCTTCGCAAACTTCGGTTACACTAAAATTAGCTATGGGTTGCGCATATACTACAACAGTTTTTGTAGCAATGGTAGTACAGTTTTGGTTAGATGTTACACTTAAGATAATTGTTTTTACGCCACTTGTATTGTAAGTTAATCCAACAGGATTATTAAGAGTACTTGTTGCAATTGATGCGCCAATGCCAAAACTCCAACTTTGATTTGAGACCATTGCAGGCGATGCTACGGTTGAGTTATTAAGTAAGCCTACAGTTGAGTTTAAACAAGCGTTACTTGGTGTAAATGATAGAGTAGGGATAGGGTTAATTATAATTGTTTTAGTTATACTATCAACACAATTATGATTTGTTGTTGCTATTAATGTAACGCTATAACTAATGCCATTTTGCCCTAAGGTGTATGTATGCGCTGGGCTTGTTAATGAATTTAGTGCCGAGCCATCGCCAAAATTATAACTATAAGTTTGTACTGAGCCTACATTGGTACCCGTTATGCTAGTTTGGTTTGTAAACGTTGTTGCGGTATTAAAACAAACGGTATCGGCAATAAAGTTTGGAGTAGAGTGCCCCCAAACATCAAACGATGCTTGTGTGGTATCTTTACAGCCATTAATATCGGTAGCAACTAAAGTGCTTGTTAAACTACCCGATGTTAAAAATATATTTGTAACAATACTTCCTGTAGCATCAATGGTTGTGTTGTTATCAAAATACCACTGCGCTAATGCTATTGAGCCCGTTGGCGTTGATAAATCGGTAAATACTGAATTTGTATTTTGGCAAACAGATGTAACACTAAAGTTTGCAGTAGGTTGTGCATAAATTTGAACAGTTGATGTTACGGTAGCAGTACAGCTTTGGCTCGATGTTAAATTTAAAGTAATGTTTTTAATGCCAGTTGTGCTATATGCAATGTTTGTAGGTGTTTTAACAGCGCTTGTTAAACTCGTTGCATCTGCATCAAACAACCAATTATTAGTAGGTACTGTTGCTGGCGGTGCTACTGTTGAATTATTTAGCAAACCTATTGGCGTATTTAAACATGCGTTAGTAGTAACAAACGTTGAGGTAGGCAATGGGTTAATTATAATTGTTTTAGTTATACTATCAACACAATTGTGGTTAGTGGTAACGGTTAATGTAACATCATAAGTAGCGCCATTAGTACTGTTAGTAAATGTATAAACGGGGTTAATAAAAGGATTTAATGCTAAACCATCGCCTAAATTCCACGAGTAACTTAAAGCACCATCTACATTTAAGTTTGATGTTAAGTTAGTTGTATTTGTAAAAGTGGTGATGGTATTAAAGCAAACAGAATCGGCAATAAAATTTGGTAGCGAGTGCCCATAAACAGTAACAGGTAACACTATAGTATCTTTACAGGTATTGTTATCCGTAATTATTAAGGAGGTATTAAACGTACCCGATGCAGTAAAAGTAAATGCTTCGGCATTTGTAGTGCCTATTACATCAACAACGCCGTTGTTATCAAAATCCCATTTCCAATCAATAACTCCGCCACTTGTTATAGATATATCGTTAAATGGTGAGCCAGTACCTTGGCAAACTGCGGTTGATGTAAAATTTGCTTTTGGTTGTTCGTAAATCTCTAGTGTATCGGTTATTGTTGCAGTACACGATTGGTTAGATGTTAACGTTAAAGTTGTAATTTTTACGCCACTTAAATTATAGGTTAAACTTAAAGGGTTTGTAATGTTGCTAGTAGCAGGTGTTGCGTTAGCGCCAAAAGCCCATTGCACATTTGTTATAGTTGCACTTGGAGCTATAATTGAGGTGTTGGTAATGCCAACCGATGAATTTAAGCAAGCATTTGTCATTACAAAAAATGGTTGAGGTATAGGGTTAATAGTAACTGTTTTAACAATTTTATCAATACATAAATGATTAGTTGTTGAGTAAAGCGTAACATTAAATGTTGTGCCATTAACGCCTGTTGTGTAGGTGTGTGGTGGGTTAATAATGGCGTTTAGTGAGTCGCCATCACCAAAATTCCAATCGTAAGTTAAAATAAAACCTGCATTAGTATTAACATTATTAACGGTTGAGTTTGTGAAATTTGTTATTGAATTAAAACACGTTGGTAATGCATTAAAATTTGGCAGCGAGTGCCCCCAAACATCTAAACTATTTGTGGTAGTATCTCGGCAACCATTGGCATCAGTTACAACTACAGCGGCAGTGTAGGTGCCCGATGTTGGATAAACATAATTTGGTGTGGCATTAAAACCAATAGCATCCATTATGCCATTGTTTTCAAAATCCCATTGCCAATGCACAATTGGCGCTGCTGTTGCAAACGATAAATCAGTAAACTCGGTTGCTGTTGCTTGGCAAACAGCCGACACGCTAAAATTGGCTTGTGGCCTTGGATAAACATCAACCGTTTGTATTAACGATGCTGTGCAAGTTGTGTTTGATGTAATGTTAAGTGTAATTGTTTTTACACCACTTGTTGAGTAGATAGGAACAATTGGATTGTAGCCTGTACTTGTTGCGGGCGTTGCATTTGAACCATAAAACCAATCGTAGCTTACTATAAAATCGGGCGGGGCAACTGTTGTGCTATTGTTAATTGTAATTGCCGAATTAATACAGGCGTTACCAGTTGTGAAATTAGCAGTTTGTCCTGCATTTACAGTTACCTGAAACAATAAACTATCCTTACATCCAACATTGGTAGTGCCTTTTAATTCAACATCTTGTATACCAACACCAAAGGCATTGGTAGGTGCATAAGCATTATTATCTGTGGTGCCGTTGTTATCAAAATCCCAAGCCCAATTGGTAATAGCAAATGGGGCGGTTACGGTAGATGAATTAGTAAACACAGTTGTTAAATTTAAACATACCGTGTTTGATGATGCGACAATAACGGGTTTTGGATATACCGTTAGTGTTTGAATTGACTGAGAGTTACAAAAATCGACACTGGTAACCGTTAGCGTAACGGTATAAACACCTGGCGCTGTGTAAGTGTGTGAGGTATTGTATTGAGTATCTATTGATGAGCCATCGCCAAAATTCCAAGTTTGAGTTAAAATATTAGCTATAGGAACCGATGTGTTTGTGAAATTTAGAATGGCATCTTCGCACGTATTTTTTTTGGTAAAGCCAGCTACAATAGGCGCATTTATTTGTAACGATTGAGATGTTGTTGCAGTGCAACCAGCTGTTGATTGTATGTTTAAAGTAATATTTTTAACCCCAGTGGTAGCATAAGTATGTAAAGGAGTTACACCCGAGCCATTGGTAGTTGCATCGCCCCACACCCAACTGTGGGTTGCAATTGGGTCGGTAGAAAAAGAAGTAGATGTGCTTTCGAACGGGACTGTAAACGTTGGTGCGCAAGGTGTTACTGTGTAATTAAAGCTTGGAGTAGGGGCAGGAATAGATACAATAGCTGTATCTAACACCATTTTACAAGCAGCGTTTGATGCTAATGCCATTGTAACAGTATAAACACCAGCCTGTGTTGGGCTAATAGAGTAGGTTGAGCCAACGTTACCAGCTGGCCCCGTCCAATTATAATTATACCCCGAAATGTTAGGCGCATTAATTGTTACTGATTTGCCTGGGCAAATTAAATTACCTGTAGCCTGCAAGGCGGCTGGGTTACAACTCGATTCTAAATAAGCACGTGCACCATGCCCGCCACCACCATTACAGCGAGTAACTCGGTATTTAATAGTAACATTTTGCCCTACATAAGCGGCTAACGGAACGATAACAGGGCTCCAAGGTAAAAAATCAAAAACGCCACTAGTGTTCCATCCATTAAACGTACTACACTGTGTGCCAAACGTACCCGAGCCAATAAGCGACACTGATGAACAAGGAATTACAGCACCTACTGAGTTAGTTACAGCTACATTAAAAAACGGATTAGTGGCGCAAGCGTGCGAGCCACCATCAATAATAACGGCAACATAAAAAACAAAATCTTTATTAGCATTGGTAACCAAAAATGTTTGCGAAATTTCTCTCCAATCCAAATCGGTACCCGAACCCAAAACATTAATACAAGCAGAAAATCCACCCGCAAAAACTCTATTAATTGAAGGTACATTTGCATCTGGCCCTGGTGTTGATGCAAAAGCAGTGTTAATACCGCTACCAGCTTGCGCGGTGGTTGTCCAGCCCGATAAATTTCCTAATTCGAAATCTTGATTAGTACATGCGGCTAATGGAGATGGTGGGGGTAAATTTGTTTTATAATTATTTGCCGATAATTCGGATAGTTTAATTTTTTCGTAACCTAAGCGCATTGCTGTTTCGTGCTCAATAAATAAATTTAAATAGTTTTTAAATTCAATTTGTTGATTTAAAAATAAAGCTTTGTAAACTTCGGGCTTATTGTTACCTTCTATAAATTCGGTAAAAATGGCACTAACTAAATTTGAATTTTTTGTTAAATAAAAATTACGTAAGCATTCATCTGTTTTAAAAGTATAACCTTTATCTAAAACAAATCTCGAAAATTCGGTAATAAAATCATTGTACTTAAACTCAGCTAAAGCCTGTTTTTCGTTTAAGGGTTTATGCTGGTGGTTTTGTTGTTTGCAAGACTGAGAATAATTGGTGTTAACTAAAAATAAGGTTAAAATAAAAAATAAATAAAATTTCATAGTAGTAGTGGTTTAGTTAAAACAATGTTACTAATTAGCAAGCACTAAGCCTAAATTTTTGATAACCGAAACCTTATGCTAACTCAGTTAAAACAAGTGTTTACCAAATAAAATTTCGTAGAAAAACTGAATAATTGTCCGTCTGATTTTTGCCAATTTAAAACATTTTTTATTTAAACATTTAGTTGTGTAAACAACAAAAATAACTTTGTGCTACAATAAGGCTTTATCATTAAATTTAGTAACTAATTATGCAAACTCAAATTAACATACATACCCAACAAATTGAAACAATAGTGTATCAATTAGCTAAACATAATGACCTAATTAAAGCTAAAAAATTGCAGCATTATATTGGTACGCAATTAAATGTGTTAGGTATACTTACCAAAACACAAGTAAACGCGTGCAAACAGGGCTATAGTTTTTATACTGATGATTTAGAAAAAACAGTTAGTATTTATAATGACATCTATTTTAACTCAACAGTTTTTGAAGTAAAAAACCAAGCCTTTATTTATATTGATAAAAATTATAAAAACATATCCATTAAAACGCTTTTAAAAATATTACCCAATTGGGTTACAGAGGTTGATAATTGGGCTCATTCCGATTATTTATCGAAATTTTTAACTCGTTTAATTGAGTATCCAAGTACTAATGCAAAAATGATTACTTATGTTAAAAAATGGAGTAACTCAACTAATTTATGGGAACGTAGGCAAGCTTTAGTTTGTTTATATTACTATGCACGCACCAAAAAGCAGCACGTTGATTTTGATTTGAGTGCCAAAATTATTTTAAAATTAATTAATGATAGCGAATATTTTGTGCAAAAAGCAATTGGTTGGGCTTTGCGCGAAAGTTATAACGTTTACCCAATACAAACATTTGAATTAATAAAGCAAAATATAAAAAATATTAAACCAACTGCGTTTACAACTTGCCTCGAAAAAATGGCGATTGAACAAAAAACGCATTTAAAAAAATTACGAAAATGATAAAATTAATATTGTTTTTTATAACACTAACAATGCACACACTTGCACAAAAAACAAGTATGATTAACGATGATGGTATTATAAAATTAAAGCCAGAAGATTATATTAATGCCTTTAAAGACGATGCAGTTAAAGAAATGTATTTACATAAAGTACCCGCTTGCATTACATTAGCACAAGGTATGCTCGAGAGTGGTAATGGCAATAGTAAATTGTGTCGTAATGCACAAAATCATTTTGGTATTAAATGCCATAAGGAGTGGGGTGGAGAAACGTATACAATGGATGACGACTCGGCTAACGAGTGCTTCAGAAAATATGAATCTGTTTTAGATTCGTATAGCGATCACAGTATGTTTTTGTATTCGCGCTCGCGTTACGCGGCATTATTTGAATTACCCGCCAACGATTACAAGGCGTGGTGTTATGGATTAAAAAAAGCAGGTTACGCAACCGACCCACGTTATGCCGAGCGATTAATAGAATTGATTGAAAAATACAGTTTACAAAATTTAAATGAAATTGAAACAACGCCTAGCCAAAAGTTTCCTGAACTGGAAGAGGAAACAAAAGCTGAAATGACCATTAGGTCAGTGTATCGTTTTAATCATATTAAATTTGTTATTGCAAAAAATCATGATTCGTTTTATAAAATTGCACACGATTTTAATATTGAGTTAGATGATTTGTTGAGTTTTAATGATTTATCTAAAAACGATAAATTACAATATGGACAAAAAATTTACATCGAAAAAAAACGTAGAAAAGCCTTAGAACCTTACCATGTTGTGCAAAAAAACGAATCACTTAAAATGATATCACAACTACACGGGATAAGATTAAGTATGTTATGTAAAAAAAATAAATTAAAGTCTACCGATGGCTTAAAAGTTGGCGATGTTTTATTTTTACGAAAGAAAAAAACAAACTAATATTTTTAAAATTTTGCGCGTAATGCAACCGATGTTATAACGGATGTAATGCTACCTAAAAAAATGTTTTTAAATATAATACTGGTACATTCTTTAAACAAAGTTACTTGCTCAATTTCTTTTTGTACTAATGCTGGTATTTCGGCATCGGTTATTTTTAAATTACCATTTTTTATTTGAAGCTTAGCTAAATCATACCCAGCAGTTGCAATAAAGTTTATTTTATATTCTTTAAAATCAATTGTAAAAAATATAATTTGAAATATTATTAAAATAATAATGCTAATCATAATAAATTTTAAGCCTTCTTTTAAAGCCTCTTTGCCACCAATAGTATCATCATAGCTTACTTTTTTTGCAAATAAAATAGCGCCTACGCAAAACGGTACAATAAGTAACCAACCAATTATGGTTACTTTGTTTAAATTATTTTGATAACCACCATAAAACGTAATACAGGTAAAGCAAATAACTAAAAAACTATAAAGTGCTGGAAAAACCAACGATTTTAAAATCGACATGCTACCTAAAATTAACCATTCATACTAACCAAAAACTCTTCGTTGCTTTTAGTTTTATTCATTTGATTTTGTAAAAACTCCATTGCTTCAACAGGATTCATATCGGCTAAATGTTTACGTAAAACCCAAAGGCGTTGTAGCATTTCTTTACTTAGTAATAAATCATCTCGTCGGGTTGATGAGGCCGTTAAATCTACAGCAGGAAAAATACGGCGATTTGCAATTTTTCTATCTAGTTGTAATTCCATATTACCAGTTCCTTTAAATTCCTCAAAAATAACTTCGTCCATTTTACTGCCAGTTTCGGTTAGTGCGGTTGCAATAATTGTTAACGAACCACCGTTTTCTATTTTACGAGCTGCACCAAAAAAACGTTTAGGTTTTTGCAATGCGTTTGCCTCTACACCACCCGAAAGTACTTTGCCGCTACTAGGCGCAACCGTATTGTAGGCACGTGCCATACGAGTAATGCTATCTAATAAAATAACAACATCGTGGCCACACTCTACCATTCGTTTTGCTTTTTCTAAAACAATATTAGCAATTTTAACATGTTTTTCTGCTGGCTCATCAAAGGTAGATGATACAACTTCGGCTCTAACACTGCGAGCCATATCTGTAACCTCTTCGGGGCGTTCATCAATTAATAAAATAATTAAATAAACTTCGGGGTGGTTGTATGCAATTGCGTTTGCAATATCTTTTAATAAAACTGTTTTACCTGTTTTTGGTTGAGCAACAATCAAACCGCGTTGGCCTTTGCCAATTGGCGAAAACATATCGATAATACGTGTGCTAATTGTTTGTTGCGGATGACCGGTTAAATTAAGTTTTTCGCTCGGAAACAATGGTGTTAAGTAATCAAACGGAACTCTATCTCTAATATATGATGGTTCGCGACCATTAATTTCATCAACCTTAACCAAAGGGAAAAACTTTTCGCCATCGCGCGGAGGTCTAATTCCTCCTCTTACAACATCACCTGTTTTTAATCCAAATAGTTTTACTTGTGCTTGTGATACATAAATATCATCGGGCGAACTTAAATAATTATAGTCCGAACTTCTTAAAAATCCATAACCATCAGGCATCATTTCTAAAACACCTTCGCCAATTGCAATGCCATCAAAGTTATAAAAAACACGCTCGGGTTTTGGTAATGGTTTGTTTTCAATTTCTTTATTTTCGCCTGTATCCATCCCATCAATTGTTTGTGGTTTTTCTTCAGGTTCAATATTTATTGCTAAATCATTATTAATTACAGGACGTTCTTCTCTAATAAAATCATCATTTTTTTTAGGGTGATTGTGTTGTGGTTGGCGAGGGTTTAAATTTTGATTAGGGTTATTATTTGGTGTTTTATGTTGATTAGGGTTTTGTGGGCGTGGTGGGTGGTTGTGCACAGGTTTGCGAGGTTCAGTAACCTGTTTAAGATCGTTAGTTTTTTCTGTACTTACATCTGTAGTTTTTACTTCTACAACTAACTCTGGCACTTTAACTTCGTTTGTTTTAATTGTTGTTTCAACTAAAGGAACTTCATTTTTTTGTGCAGGCGCAGCTAATACTTTGGGTAGCACATCGTTAAATAAAGGCTTTACCGCTAAATTATTAGCAATTGGTTTTTGTATACGAGGCTTTTTAATTTTAGCTTCAACAACAGCCGTTTCTGTTTTTGCAACCGTTTTTTCAGTTTCCTTTTTAGGGAATTCAGTTGCTAATTTTAATCCTAATTCGGGGTTTGAAGTTTGCGCTTCGGCAATTTTAATTACCATATCGGGCTTTGTTAAGCCTTTTATTTCAATACTAAATTGTTTGCAAATTTCTTTTAGTTGAGGCAATGCTCTGCCGCTTAAATCTAATACTGTGAACATACGTTATGAGTTAAATAAAAAAAGATAATGTTTTATTGTTTTGAATGTATTTTTTTTGATAATGCTATTTTTAAGAAATTAAAATAGCTTTTTTGATAATACAAGTATAAGCAATAAAATTACAATACAAAATAATTTTACATTAAATTTATTACCTAAAAAAAAGTAGTAAAATGAGTAAGTTTTTAATTGTTGGGTTAGGTAATATTGGCGATGAGTATGCGCATACGCGCCACAACATAGGCTTTGATGTACTTGATTTTTTAGCAACTGAGTTTGATGCAAAATTTAAAGCAGATAAACTAGCCGATGTAGCCGAAATTAAATATAAGGGAAAGCAACTTGTATTAATTAAACCGAGTACTTATATGAATTTAAGCGGTAAGGCAGTTAATTATTGGTTACAAAAAGAGAAAATAGAAATTGAAAATTGCCTAGTAATTGTTGATGAACTGGCATTGCCCTTTGGTAAAATACGATTGGGCCCAAAAGGTAGTGATGGCGGACATAATGGTTTAAAAAACATACAAGAAGTATTGGAAACAAGTGCTTACCCGCGCTTACGTTTTGGCATTAGTAATGAGTTTAGCAAAGGCAGCCAAGTTAACTATGTGTTAGGTAAATGGGATGCTGATGAAAACAAAACCTTAGCCAATCGCGTTAAAATTACTGCCGATGCAATAAAAGCATTTGCATTTATTGGGCTTGCAAGGTGTATGAATGAGTTTAACGCAAAATAAAACTTAGCTAATTTTGTTAATTTGATTGAGTACTTTTTTTGCCCTCGATAGTATTCCAAAGCTATTTTCGGTTTCGATAACATGCATTAAACATATTTTTAATTCGTGTAACAATTCGGGATAAGGTTTGCTGATGTTAAAAATAATTGTCATCGAAAAAACACGTATGGCAATTGCTACTATTGGGTTTGTTAAATAATTAAAACAGATGGATAACAATAAAGTGTGATGTTTTTTTGGAGTAGGGTAATTTTGAAATAAGCGTAAAGTATTACGTACAACACCATCGTGTAAATTTTTATTTTTTAAATTTAAAATTAAATGATCGTGAAATGGAACCATACGATTATACTCAATGTTGGCACAGTGCCACACCGCCCAATTAGCACGGCTACTTAATTGTTTATCGCTATGCAATGCAAGTGCAATTAATTCTTTTTCTTTATGATGTTTTAATACATAAGCTGCAACGTCATTAATTTTAACATCGGTAAAATTATCGGTAAATAAAATAGTAAGATTTGTATGTTTTGAAATCATTTAATAAATAGTGTTTTCAAAAATAAAAGTATTTTTACAACTAACAATGAAATTATTAATACTTGATAATTACGATAGCTTTACCTACAACTTAGTACATTTAGTTGAAAAGGTTAGCAACATACAATTTGATGTTGTTAGAAACGACGCCATTACCTTATCAAAAGTGAAAATATTTGATAAAATACTTTTATCGCCTGGGCCAGGCTTGCCAAAAAATGCGGGTATTATGCCACAACTACTTAAACAATATGGTGCTACCAAAAACATATTAGGAATTTGTTTAGGAGTGCAAGCTATTGCCGAATGCTACGGGGCAAATTTAATAAATTTAAAATCAGTTTGCCACGGGCAATCAACTCCAATAAATGTAGTTAAAAACGAAGGGATGTTTAATAAATGCCCTACTACGTTTAACGTTGGTCGTTATCACTCTTGGGTTGTTAATAAACACAAACTACCTAGTTATTTAAAAATTACAGCGCTCGATTTAGAGGGAAACATAATGGCAATAAAACACACAACACATAAAGTAACTGGCGTTCAGTTTCATCCCGAGTCTGTTTTATCAGAATTTGGCGAGCAAATAATACATAATTGGCTAAAAAGTTAGTAACCAGCGCACTGTAAATTCTGTTTACATTTTTAATAAATTATAACACTAATCTATTACTAAAAAAAGTAAATTTAGCCTCAATGATAAATACAAAAATGAAAAATAAAATTAATCTAATCGCTGGGCTATTTTCAATCGCCTTATCGTCGTGCAATCAAAACACATCAACCGAAATATCAACTAATGATGTTACAAACACGCAATCTGTAAACGGAAAAACAAATACAGATTTGCCTGAAATTAAGTTTGATGAAGAGACTCACGATTTTGGTCGCATAACACAAGGCGAAAAAGTAACAACGGCCTTTAAATTTAAAAACACAGGTGGTGCTAATTTAATTATATCATCGGCAAATGGTAGTTGTGGCTGCACGGTTCCAGAGTACCCTAAAAAGCCAATATTACCAGGGCAAGAAGCCGTAGTTAATGTAGTATTTAGTAGCGAAGGAAAATCGGGTTTGGTTGAAAAATCGGTAACATTGGTAACCAATTGCGAGCCAAGTACTAAAATAATTTATATTAAAGCAAATATTATAGTACCCGAAAGCATTAATCCTGCTGATAATTTAAAGCCAGCTCATTAACCATTATATTTAAAAACATAATTAATACAGTAATAACTTAAACAATAAAAAAAGCAACAAACAACTATGAACAATTTATTTATTTTAATGACAGGAGCAAACGGTGGAGCAACATCACAAATTATAATGATGTTATTAATAGTAATCGTATTTTATTTTTTTATGATCCGCCCTCAAATGCAAAAACAAAAACAAACTAAAAAATACATTGAGGCATTAAAAGCTGGCGATAAAATTTTAACAATAGGTGGTATTTATGGTACTGTTCAAAAAATGAACGATGATGGTACTATTATTATGGCTGTTGAAGATGGTACTAAAATGAAAATATCTAAAAATGCAATATCGCAAGATGCTACAACTAGCTTAAACCAAACCATTTAAATTTAAACTACATAGCAAATACATTACATATTTTAAAACAAAAACGTAATCTTTTTAACCAAAAAGTAATTACGTTTTTGTTTTGTTTATTAATAGCTTCAGTATTATGGTTAGCTCACGCCTTAAATCGAAATTATAGTTACACACTAACAACGCCTGTTAAATTTATTAATTTACCAAGTACTAAAATTTTAGTAGGCGATTTACCCGAAACGATAAACATTGATATTAAAACATCAGGATTAAAATTATTATTTATTATTTTAAAAGGAAATAAAAACACATTAGAATATGATTTTGGTGTGTTAAAAAAAACAAAATCACAACATTTTTATTTTAGTTCAAACAAAGTCCTAATTAATAATCATATTAATTTTGATTTTGAAATTTTAAAAATTAGACCAGATACACTTTATTTTTCGTCGCAAAACGGGCAAACTAAATTAATACCAGTTAAAGTTAACTTAGATTTACAATGCAAAACTGGCTTTTCAATTATATCAAAACCAACTGTAACACCAGCATACATAACCATTAGTGGCGATAGCACCGAACTAAAAAATATTGATACCGTTTACACCCAGTTTACAAAACTAGTAAACGTATCTCAAAATTATTCAAATCAAATTAACTTAAGTAACACACATAAATTGGTTTATTACAATCCAAAAACAGTTGCTGTTAGTTTTAATGTTGATCGTTTAATTGAACATAAAATCTCTATTCCAATTAGTATTACAAATCAAACTACAAATGATGCTATAAAAATATTGCCTCAAATGGTTGATGTTACTTATCTTGTATCTATGCAGGAATACGAATTAATTACCGAAAACTTATTTAAAGCTTCTGTTAACTACAATCAAATTAATAGTAAAAATAAATTGTTAGATGTAACGCTAACTCGCACGCCATCTAATATTAAAATAATATCAGTAAGCCCTAAACAAGTTTCGTATTTAATATTTAAATAATGACAGTAGGTTTAACAGGTGGCATAGGAAGTGGAAAATCTATAATTTCAAATTTATTTAAATTACTTGGATGCATTATTTATAATGCCGACCTAAGCGCTAAAACGTTATACTTTAAGCCAGATTTGAAACAAAAAGTTATTGCATTATTGGGGAAACAAGCTTACAGTTTAGATAATACAATTGATAAACAGTTTATTGCCGAAAAAATTTTTAATGATAATGATTTACTCCAAAATTTAAATGCCATTGTGCATCCGGCCGTAAAAACAGATTTTTTAGATTTTGAAAGTAAACACAATTCTAAACTTATTATTAAAGAAACCGCATTGTTATTTGAATTAGAATTAAATAAAACAATTGATGTTACAATATTAGTAACCGCTCCTATCGAATTAAAAATTGAAAGACTTAAACAGCGTGATGGCCTGTTAAAACAAGAAATTTTAAAACGGATGCAAACTCAATGGCAAGATGATAGAAAACAATTACTCGCAAATTATATAATTATAAATGACGATATACAACCTTTAATTCCACAAGTACTAAGCATTTATAACGAATTAAATGGCACTCTTAAAATTTAATAATTTAAATGATGAAAATTAAATTAGTTGTTACACTATTATTTTTAATTGAGTTTATGAGTATTAAATCTCAAAACGATTTTGATAAGTACGGTCCATTTGGTTCGGTAATATATACCGATTTAAAAACCGCTTTAGATGTAAAAGAAAAAGTATATAAACTAGATTTAAGCTATAAAAAACTAGAGCCAAAATTAGTAGCCAAAATTTTTAAATTAAACGATTTGCAAGCTCTTAAATTAAGCGGTAATGAAATAAAAACATACCCTCAAAATTTTAGCGAACTAAGTAATTTACTTTATTTTGCAAGTTATAATAATGAATTTACAGGCTTTTTACCAAATTTAAAGGCATTTGTTAACTTAAATTACATTGAATTTTTTGGCGCAAAAATAGATTCAATTCCTGCAGAAATTGCTTATTTAAACAGACTTAAAACATTAAAAATTTCGTCAACAAACGACACCCTTTTTTTACCAGAAACATTACATTACTTAAAGTTTTTAAAAGAATTAACTATTGAAAATTGCATACTAGATAGCTTGCCTTACGAGGTATTTAATGTTGAAAACTTACAGTTTTTAAATTTAACAAACACACAAATTCAGGCATTGCCAAGTAATTTAAAAAAAATGCAAAAACTTGAAGTTTTAATTTTAGATGCAAATAAATTAAACGACTTACCGTATCAAATTTATTGTATAAAAAAATTAAGATTTTTATCAGTTAAAAATAATTTCCTGAAAAAAATTCCTGCATCAGTTTCACAACTTATAAATTTAACAGTTTTAGATGTAACGGGTAACAATTTTAGTAAAGAGTATATTGAAGAGCTAAAAGCATTACTACCAGGGTGTGAAATTAGATTTTAAATTTTCTTAAATTTTTAATGTTACTGCTCTATACAATTTCTTAAAAATAAATTTAGCGGGTACATTGCTTTAAATACTTTAGCTGCATAGCTTGTAAAGTTTTTATCTAATAAAATGGCATCACTTATTTTATGAACTACAATAAAATGTTTGTGTTGTAATAAGGCAATTTCGGGATGCGTTTTATCATAATCTCTGGGCGCTGTTTTTAATTTATCGTCTTGCGATAGTTGGGTAAAGTACGTTTTAAAATCTTTATGATTTATAATTGATTTTAAATCAACCGCATTGTAATCAATCTCTTGGCGTATTGAGGCCAAAGCCTCTGGTGGAGGCATATAGCAACCTCCCGCCAAAAAACTATTATTTGGTTCAATATGTAAATAGTAGCCAGCTCCCATATCTTTTTTACCGTTAGGGTTTATGCTTGCTCCCATATTTAGTTTATATGGAGCCTTATTTTTACTAAAACGAACGTCTCTGTTAATACGAAACATGCATTTTTTCGCTTCAATACCAGCTAACGATTTATCAAAAATTATGACTTTGTCAATAATAGGTTTCAATAATAATTCAAACTCTTGTTTTGCTAATTCGTAGGTTTTTCTGTTTTCATCAAACCAAATCTTACTATTATTTTTTGCTAATAATTTTAAAAATTTAATGCTAATTTCCATTGTGTGTTATTTAAAAAGAGTTAAATCAAATTTAAACTAATAATTTAATTTTAAACCAACAAAGCTTACATTTACGCATGTTAAAAAACATCAACAAGCATCATTTATTATTACACCTCATTGTTTTTATTTGGGGTTGGTCGCCAATATTAGGCCGTGGTATAAGTACCAATGCAATGCAATTAGTTTGGTTTCGCATAGCTATTACAATTACATTAATGGCAATTTATTTAGTTTTTATAAAGGAGTCGATAAACGTATCGCGTAAAAAATTAATTCAATTATCACTTGTTGGCTTTATAATATGTATTCATTGGTTGTTTTTTTATGGTGCTATTAAAGTATCAAACGTATCGGTAACAATGGCCGCATTTAGCACAGGAACTTTATTTACGGCTATTATTGAGCCACTAGTTTATAAACGTAAAATTGTTATCTACGAAATTATAATTGGTTTAATTATAATTGCAGCTATTTGTTTAATATTTAGCGCCGAAATTCATTTTGGCTTAGGCATTTTATATGGTATTTTAGCCGCCTTAACGGCATCTGTTTTTAGTGTGTTTAATGGTGTGTTAATTCAAAATACAAATGAGCCAATTACATCGCCTGTATTATCATTTATTGAGTTAACTGCAGCCTTAGTAGGCTTAAGTGTTTATTTATTTGTTTCTAATAATTTTACAAATCAATTTTTTACAGTATCGAGCACCGATTATTTTTTATTGTTTTTATTGGCGGCTATTTGCACCGTGTTTCCATTTATTGCAAGTGTTAATTTAATGAAACATTTAACCCCTTACACGATTAATTTATCAGTTAATTTAGAAGGAGTGTACGGAATTATTTTAGCTAGTTTAATTTTTAACGAAAACAAAACGCTATCTATTACATTTTATGTTGGTTTTGCAATTATTTTATTTGCAGTTTTTTTTAATGCTTTTTTAAAACAAAAACTTGCAAAATAATTACAATATATTTTAACCAATACAATTACTAAATAAAAAACCTCTCCAGTATTTAATAATACTGGAGAGGTTTTTAAAATTTTAAATTAATTTTTTACTAGCCTTATTGTTTTTGTAAAGTTGGCTTTACTGATATTTAAAAAATAAATTCCGCTCGATAAATTATCGATATTTATTTCATTTTTACCTTCTTTTAATGTTGTAGTATTTAATTTACTACCTAATACATCATAAATACTCGCTTCAACTGCCGAGTTTATTTCAATTATAACATGCCCTTGATTTGGATTTGGATATAAATTAAAAATAGTTTCAAAAGTTGAATTATTAATATTAGTACAAGTAGAAACATTAAGTGTAATTGAAGTATTGTTTAAACAGCCATTATTACCTGCACCTATAACAGTATAAGTTGTAGTTATTGTAGGACTTAACACTATAGTTGTTGCGTTTTGATTTGTACTCCAAGTATATGAACTTGCACCAGTAACTGTTATTGATGTTGATTCGCCAGCGCATAAAAGTGTATTACTTGTATAAGCATTTAATACGGGTAAAGTAAAAACAGTAACAGTATTTACTACTACCGAACTAATGCAACCATTAGTATTTGTACCCGTTACCGAATATGAGCTATTAGCAGTTGGTGTAACAACTGATGTACCACTCGAGTACGAGTAGGTATTAGCACCAGTAGGCGCCATTGTAAAAGAATTACCAGCGCAAACAGAACCACTATTTACTGCAACAATTGGTAAAGTAAAAACAGTAACAGTATTTACAACTACCGAACTAATGC
>JAYSUQ010000293.1:0-2706 GCA_043718985.1 Bacteroidota bacterium
CTAATGCCTTTATAAATGCGGTTTGTGTGAAAGATATCGCGACGGCCTGTAATAATTTTATGTCCGTAGGCTTGATGGCCTACATCCCAAACTAACTGATCGTATGGTGTGTTGTATATATAATGCAATGCTGTTGTTAACTCAACAACACCTAACGATGCGCCAAAGTGACCGCCTTTAACTGATACAATATCAATAATGAACTGCCGCAACTCTTTACAGAATTGTTCTAACTGATCTTCTTTTAATTTTTTTAAATCGTTGGGCGAATTAATATTTGCTAATAATTCGCCTGCAATTACACCACTACCTTTAACTATTTCCATTACAACAAAGATAAACTAATTTATAAATTACAAAAACGAGAGTTTTAAACGAATATTGTTTTTTTTAAAGTTAATAAAAGTTAACAATTTTATTAACTAGTTATTGCAAATAATTGCTTTTGATGCAATGAAATTAAATAATTGAGCTATCGTTTTTTTTATTTAAAGAATTAAAAAAAAGAGAAACACCGAAAATAAAAAGTATACAAGGTACTATTATCCACCAGGCATAAATATTGTTTTTTGCGGTATTTAAAAGGGTTCCTATTGTGCTAGTGTTTTGTGTTAATCCTAGTCCTAAAAAACTTAAGCCACTTTCTGTTAGCATAATTGTAGATACATTTAACGCGCAAAGCGAAAGTATAGATGGCCAAAGATTAACAAGAATATGTTTTGTTACAATACGTGTTTTTGAGTAACCTAATGCATAACATGCCTCTATATACAAGTTGTGTTTTAGTTTTAGTACTTCGGCTCTTATAATTAAAGCAATATCAGCAAAATTTGTAAATGCAAAAACAAATATTAAATGCGTTATTGTTGGCTTTAAATAGCTTAATACAAATACATAAATTAATAAATTAGGAATAATATTAAGTGATGAAATTATAAAATAAACGATTTGAGACGCATTAAAAATTTTATTAATACCCAATTTAAATTTTGATTCAATAAAAGGAATAACATAGCAAAACCAAGTATATAAAATACATACCATGCAACATAAGATTTTTAAAACACCAATATTTAATTTTTCATCTAATGAATTATAAACTAAAAAAGCAACTACGAGGTATATACCATAAAGAATGCATAAGTTGATGCTCCATTTTTTTAGGGTACTTATTTTTTTGTTTTCTTTAAAATAACCTAAATATAAGCCAATAAAAACGCCTATAATACCCGATAATATTACTGAAAACAATGATATGACTATGGAATTTTTTGCGCCGTAACAAAACATACTTAATACATCTCGTCCTAAATGATCGGTTCCTAACCAATGTTTTTTTTTGGTAGATTGTATGGCTGGGTTGTTTATTTGAAATGGAGAAACATAATTTGTATTATCAAAATCTAAATCGGTTGGTAAATAATAACAAAGGGGCAATATAACATCAGTATTTTGTATGTGTTGATGTGTGATTGATTTTGAAAAAATTGGGAAGTGCCACTTACTATTTATTTTTGCAACTAAAGGTTTATTGTTAATTAGTAACGGTAATAACAAACAGTAAATTAAAAAACAACAACCGTAAATTATAAATCGGTAATTTTTTAACTGCGCAATAGTTAGTCTAAACTTATTAAACATCTTTAGTTAAAATAATTCGTTTATCTACTAGGGTTATTAAAATATCAGTTAACGTATAAATACTAATTGTAAATAAAGCACCAATAAATATAAGTGCCGAAAGTAAACTATAGTCGTAATTTAAAATGGCATTTACTGTTTGATATCCAATACCTGGTAATGTGAAAAAAGTTTCTACAATTATTGAACCAGCAACTAAATAAGGAAACAATATGCCACTAATTTGAATAATTGGAACTAAACAATTTTTTAAAATATGTTTGTATAGTACAGAAAATTCGGCTGCGCCTTTTGCATAGGCAGTTCTCACATAATCGTTATCAAACTCTTTACGCGTAATTGTACTAATATACTGTGTTAAAAAAATAACACTCGTATAACTATAGCAAATTAAGGGTAATATAATGTGAGGTATAATTTCAAGTACATTTAAATGTGATGAATTTGCATAAGTAAAACTTAAGCCAGAGCTTGGTAAAATATTTAGAAATTGATTGCTTGAAAAAAAAATTACGGTTAAAATACAAACGCAAAAATTTGGGATACTAAATAATAAGAGTAAAATATTTTCACTTAATTTAAATTGTTTTGTTTTTTTAATACTTGCAATACCTAATCCTATAACTATAGATACTAGCAATGCAATACAAATAGATGAAATAGAAAAAAACAAACTCCACTTTAAATTGCGAATAATAATTTGATTATTTTGCTCTCCCGAATAAATTGATGTGCCAAAATTACCTTGCAATAAACCTTTACTAGCGCTGTTACCAAATAGCCAAAAATGAAATTGATTATTTTTATAAAAATGAATAGTTGGTATAAAATATGCGCTGTTGTTTTTTTGAAGTTGTAAACTGTTTTCGATATAAATTAGTTTTGTTAAATGCGATTGATGCATTTTAAAAAAAGAATAATCATTTGAGGATATATTTAATAATTGATAGGTTAAGCGTTTTAAATCATCGGGAGTTTTAAAATTTAAAATAGCATATAGTTTATTAATACTTTGTTGCGATACCGAATCGTTAGTTGATGCACTTAAAATAAGCTGCTTTAAAG
>JAYSUQ010000294.1:0-7512 GCA_043718985.1 Bacteroidota bacterium
CTATTGGCGATAAACATTTGTTTGCCGAATACGAGGCTTGTTTAAACATTGGTGGCATAGCAAACATAACATATACTAACAACAATTACACTCATGCATTTGATATTTGCATTGCAAATATGGCCTTAAATTATTTGTGCGAACAAATTGGTAAACCGTACGATGATGAGGGAGATATTGCAAAACTAGGATGTATTAATACTAATTTATTACAACAATTAATAGCAATAAACACGCATCAAAAATCTATTGGACGCGAGCTTTTTGAAAATCAGTTTTTAAGTTCGTTAAATTCAGTACAATTATCAATACCCGATAAGTTAGCAACTTGTGTTGCTTATACTGCAACTAAAATTGGTGTTTTTTTAAATGAGAATAATATTACTACCGTTTTAGTAACTGGAGGCGGGGCTTACAATAGTTTTTTAATTGCCCAGTTACAACGACAATTTACGGGTAAAATAATTATTCCGAACGATGAGACTATCCAATTTAAAGAAGCTATTATTTTTGCTTATTTAGGTTATTTACGAATTAATACTCAAGTTAATACTTTATCGTCAGTTACAAAAGCAACTCAAAATAGTTGTGGTGGTTGTGTTTATTTAGTTTAAAACCAGCATTTTAAAAAGCATAAAAACCAATAATTATTTTTAGTTAAAACTAATGGCATTTAAAATTTATAACACAAAACACTTATGAACTATTTACTTGTTTTTTTAGGCGGAGGCATTGGAAGTATTGTGCGTTATTCGTTTTCTTTAATATTACAAAAAACTACCATACAATTACCTATTGCAACGCTTATTGCAAATGTTACGAGTTGTTTAATTTTTGGCAGTTTTATTTATTTGTTTAAGGAAAAACAATTAATACCCGATTTTTATAAAAACTTGGTGTTAATTGGTATTTGTGGCGGCTTAAGTACATTTAGTACCTTTAGTTTCGAAACATTTGAATTAATAAAAAATGGGCTGTTATTTTGGGCACTAACAAACATTATAATTAGTGTATTACTTTGCCTTGGAGTATTTTATATTTTAAGTAAATAAAAAAAACCTTTTAATTTAAAATTAAAAGGTTTTTTAAATTATGCTTGAGCCGTTGGCCCTCCAAAATTTAAAGGTAAAGCATTCATATCAGTCTCTTTTATTTTACCATGTAATTGCTCAAATCTGCTAACGTTTTCAGCTAAAGCTTTCATTAAACGTTTTGCATGTTGAGGTGTTAATACTATACGCGATTTAACTTTTGCTTTTGGCACACCTGGCATAACTCTAATAAAATCGACAACAAACTCCGTTGGCGAGTGTGTAATGATTGCTAAATTTGAATATATTCCTTCTGCAATTTCTTCAGAAAGCTCGATATTTAATTGATTTTCGGGATTTTGATTTTCCATATTTATTTTTTGTAAAGATATATTATTTTTTATTTCAGCATTAAATTACGCTTTGTTAAATACATTTGCAATACTACATCAAACCCTAAATTAATATCAGCTTCAACAAAATCTATTTTATATTGGCCGCATTTTAATTTAAGTAAATTGGTGTAGTCGTTAATTTTTTTAGTGTAGGTTTCTTTAATTTGAGAAGGATTTAGTTTTATTTCTTGTTTGGTTTCTATGTCAATAAAGTGATAAGGTCGATTTTCGAATTCAAAATCGAGTTCCATTTTTTTATCACACACATGAAATAAAACCACTTCGTGTTTTTTGTATTTTAAATGTTGTAATGCATCAAAAATAGAATTTAAACTTTCTTGGTTTTCAAACATATCACTAAAAATAATAACTAGCGAACGTTTGTGTATAATTTCGGCAGTTTGGTTTAATGCTTTAGCCGATTGAGTTGTTGTTACATTTTCAAATAATTGCTTATTTAACAATTGCTCTAGCTCATTATACATTAATTTTTGTTGCGTAGGATTACTTTTAGCGGTATAATGTTTTGTTACTTCACTATCAAACAACGTTAACCCAACAGCATCGCGTTGATGTTTTAATAACTCAATTAACGCCGCAGTAGCATGTACCGAAAACGATAATTTGTTTAAAGATTGATTGTTTTTGTTTTCTAACGGAAAAAGCATTGAGTTTGAAACATCAATGATAATTTGGCACCTTAAATTTGTTTCTTCTTCGTAGCGTTTTAAAAACAATTTATCTGTTTTAGCAAATAATTTCCAATCAATATGCCGTGTACTTTCGCCAGGGTTATAAATGCGATGCTCGGCAAACTCAACCGAAAAACCATGAAACGGACTTTTATGAATACCAGTAATAAAACCTTCAACAACTTGCTTGGCAAATAATTCGAGTTTCAAAAACGGTTCTATTTTTTGTCTATCAATCATTATAAGTATAACATACTATTTTATTAATAATTAAAAAGCAATTAATATTTTTTAAATAGATTAATTAGTTAAAATGAATTTATTATGCTACAAAAATCGATTGGTTTTAATGATGCACCCCCAATTAAACCACCATCAATATCGGGGCAGGCAAATAATTGTTTTGCGTTTTGAGCATTACAACTTCCACCATATAATATTGATACCTGCGCTGCAATTGCCGAATCGTAAAAATCGGCAATTAAATTGCGTATAAAAAAATGTATTTGTTGTGCCTGCTCGGGTGTTGCTGTTTGGCCGGTACCAATTGCCCAAACGGGTTCGTAAGCTATTATAAATTGTGCAAACTCCTGCAAACTAAAGTGAGATAACACACTAGTTAATTGCGTTTTTAAAACATCAAAATACGTATTGTTTTGGCGTTCAATTAAATTTTCGCCAATACAAAAAATAGGTTTCAAATTATTTAGTAATGCTTCTTTAATTTTTAAAACTAAGTCGGTGCTATTTTCTTTAAAATGCAATCGGCGTTCGCTATGGCCAACTAACACATAACTACCGCCAACACTTTGCAACATGGCTGCACTTACCTCGCCCGTATAAGCGCCGTTTGTATGCGTATAGCAATTTTGTGCTCCTACAAAAAAATTAGGTGTATTACTTATTTGTTTACCAATAGTTTGGATATAAGTAAATGGAGGAATAACTATTTTAATAATTGATTCATCATTTGTAACTGAAGATAATATTGCATCTACTAAGCTCGTGGCCTCTGTTAACGAAAAATTCATTTTCCAGTTTCCAGCAACTATTTTTTGTCTAGTCATCATTTATTTTACTCTAACTCTTGGGTCTAAAATACCGTAGGCAACATCTACAAATAAATTAATGATTACAAATATAGTTGCAAAAATTAGTGTTGCTCCCATCACAACAGGTAAATCATTTTTAGTTAACGCTTCAAATACTTCGTATCCAATTCCTTTCCAACTAAAAATATACTCAACAAAAACGGCGCCTGCCATTAAACCTGCAAACCAACCCGATATGGCAGTAACAACTGGGTTTAATGCATTTTTTAATGCGTGTTTTACTATTACAACTTTATTTGATAATCCCTTTGCTTTAGCAGTTCTTATATAATCTTGATTTAAAACATCTAATAACGAACTTCGCATTAATTGCACTACAATTGCTAAGGGCCTTATGCCTAAAGTAATGGCTGGTAATATTAAATTTTTAAGTTTTAATTTTTCTCCTTCCCACACATCAATATCATATAAACTACCAGTTGGCGATAGGCCTGTGTAATCGGCTAAAACATAACCAAACAACCAGGCTATAATTAACCCAACAAAAAACGAGGGTGCAGCCATACCCAGCACAGCAAGCACTAATGATAATTTATCGTAAATACTGTTTTTATTTACAGCACTTATAATACCTAAAAAAATACCTACAATTGATGCAATAATAATTGATGCAAACGCAAGCACAGCTGTTTCGGGTAAGGTTTCTTTAATAATATCGGCTACTCGGCGTTTTGTAATATAAGACCTACGCAAATAAGGCAACTTAACTATTAATGATTTATCAATGCCAATAGTTAAAAAAGGTATCCAGGTATATTTGGTTGGATTTAAGTACCAATGGCTATTTGTGTTTTGATGATTATGAATTGAAACAGGCGATAAATCATTTAAATACATGGCGTATTGCTCAATCAAAGGTCTATCTGTTCCTAAATCTTTATGTATGGCATCAACGGACTCTTTATTAGCACGTTGGCCAAGCATAATTGTTGCTGGATCGCCTGGTAAAACATTAAATAAAAAAAATATAACAGTTATTACACCAAACAATACAAGTAAACCGTATAATATTTTTTTAACAATATATTTAATCATACAAATAGGCTAAAGCCAAACTACTAAGTAAATAAAATAAATCATAATACCGAAAATTTTATTGTAAAAAAACATAGATGGTTACGCATTAAAAAAATAAGTTATTTTTGTGTATATGCTTAAAACTAGCTTAAATATTAAATTTATAACGTTATTATATGTTGTTTTTTGTTTTTTAAGTGCAAATAATATCAGTGCTCAAAAAGTTGGTATTGTTTTTAGCGGTGGTGGTGCAAGTGGTTTAGCACACGTTGGTGTTTTAAAAGCACTCGAAGAAAACAATATTCCAATTAATTGCATATCGGGCACATCTGTTGGCGGTATAATTGGCGCATTATATGCATCTGGTTACTCGCCTTACGAAATTGAACAGTACGTTAAAAATCAAACTTTTTTAAATATCACAAAAGGAGAAATGGCTCCAAAGTTTGGCTATTATATTCGTAAACGAGATGATTATGCAAGCTGGATAAAATTAAAACTCAATCTTAATAACGATTTTTTATCAAACCTACCAACTAACTTAATAAACTCGGTACCTATCGATTTTTATTTAATGGAAACCTTTGAAGGTGCTAATGCTGCATCGCATTATAATTTTGATAGTTTACTTGTACCTTTTAGATGCGTTGCATCTGATATAGAAAAAAAAGAAAGTGTTGTGTTTAGAAAAGGTGACTTACCATCTGCCCTCAGAGCTTCGATGAGTTATCCGTTTTACATTAGGCCAATTAGTATTGATAGTGCTTTATTATTTGATGGCGGCTTATATAACAATTTCCCTACCAATGTAATGTATAATGAACTATATCCCGATTTTATAATTGGCAGTTCGGTTTCGCAAAATAGTGAGCATCCAAACGACGAAAATTTATTTTTACAACTACGTAATATGCTAATGAGTAAAAGTAATTTTAACCCCGTTTGCGAAAATGGCTTGGTAATACAGCCTTGGGCAGATGTAAGCATTTTTAATTTTGAAACCGCTAAACAGTTAATAGATAGTGGTTATGCAGCAACTATGCGAATGATGCCTCTAATAAAATTGCACATCATAAACTATCAAAATGCTTATGAATTACAACAAAAACGTGTAGCCTTTAAGCAAAAAAGTAAAAGCGAAGCAATTGTTTATAATAAATTAATTGTAGTAAGTAACGATAAAAAATTAATACCATTTATTACTAAAAGTATTGCTCAAAAACAAGATACGTTTACTCTTAAACAGTTAAAAAAACAATATTTTAGATTAATGGTTGATGAAAAAATAAAATCGGCCTACCCTACTTCTAAAATTGATACCATAACAGGTAAATACACATTAACGCTTGATGTGAAAAAAGAAAAGCATTTGTTTTTTGATATTGGCGGTAACATATCTAATAGACCAATAAGTAATTTTTTTTTAGGTATACAATATAACCACGTTGGTAAAATTGGTTTTACGGCTTATGCTAACGGCTACTTAGGTAAATTAAACTCGAGCGCATTAGGCAAAATTAAATTAGATTTCCCTACTAAAATTCCATTTTATATTGAACCATTATTTACCATTTCGCGTTGGGATTATTACCGAAGCAGCGCATTATTTTATGATTTTGAAAAGCCAGCATTTATTATACAAGAAGATTTGTTTGGTGAAGTTAATGTTGGTTTTCCGGTAGGCAACATTGGTAAATTAGTTGCAACAGGCGGTATGAGTGAATGGAAAAATAAATACTACCAAACAGATAATTTTACAAAATTAGATACAAACGACATAAGCATTTTTGATTTTGGATTTGGCGAATTAGCTTATCAAATTAACACCCTAAATAAAAAACAATACGCAACCGAGGGTACTAATTTATTGGTAAGAGCAAAAGTAATTAGCGGTTTAGAAAGCTATTTACCAGGCTCAACAGCTATTGATACTGTTTTGTTTATAAGAGGTAAAAGTCATAATTGGATAAATTTTAAATTATCGGTTGATAAATACATAAAGCCTATTAAATTTTTTAAAGTTGGTGTGTTTGCCGAAAGTGTTTATTCGACCCAAGATTTTTTTAGAAATTATAATAGTACCGTTTTATCGGCCCCATCGTTTAACCCCATTCCCGAAAGTAAAACGTTATTTATAAATGATTATCGCGCACATAAATATGCGGCTGGCGGATTAAAAACTATTTTCACACCTTACAAAAATTTAGATATTCGGTTTGAGGCATACGTTTTTCAACCATTTTATTCGCTTATTAAAACAACAAAAAACAAAACCATTTATAGCAGCGCACTATTATACCGCCATTTTTTAGGGATGGGAGCATTGGTATATCAAACGCCTGTAGGGCCAATAAGCTTGGGCGTAAATTATTACGATAAAAATGAAAATAGTTTTTCATTTTTTTTCCATTTTGGTTACATGATTTATAATAAAAAATCGATAGATTAATTTAGTGATAAATAAACAGTACCAAACTAAAAAATAATTACCCAAGGCAGATTCTTATTTCTCGATTTATTTTCCAAAAAATTAACAGTAGTTTATTTTAAAAACAAAAAAAAGGTTGCTAAATTAATTAGCAACCTTTTTTAATTTTAATTGAAACAAAAATTATTTCGTTTCTGCTGGTTTAACTTCAGCTGTTTTAGCTTTGTCTTTGCAACACGCTTTTTTCTCGCCTGCTTTTTCGCCAGAACAAGCTTTGCCTTCAGCAGCAGCTTTATCTTTGCAACACGCTTTTTTCTCGCCTTTTTTACATTCTTTTTTTCCTTTATCTTTATCATCATCACCTGTTGTTTTAACAGCTGCAGAAACACTTCCTACTAATCCAGCGAAAGCTAACATTAAAAATACTTTTTTCATTTTTTTAGATTTTAAATTTATATATCAAATTTACAAATAAATAATTACAATTATTACCCTACAAACTTATTTTGAAATTGAAAAACTGTTAAAAAATTGAAATTTTATTTTTTCGATTTAGATTTTGTATATTAGTAAATCAAAAGTTTACTGTTTATAAACAAAATCGTAATCAACTTAGTTATATGAAAAAAATAATTACATCAATAGCATTTTTTGGGTTAAATACATTGGCTATTGCTCAACTCAATTCGCTAAACTGGAAAGCAATTAGCGAAACTAAAATAGAGCAAACTGGTAAACGAGATATTATACCAAACGCTTATAAAACAATTGAGTTAAATTTAGCTCATTTAAAATCTCAATTAGCAAATGCCCCGCTCGAAAAAAACACGCCTTCAA
>JAYSUQ010000295.1:0-7458 GCA_043718985.1 Bacteroidota bacterium
TTAGAGTTGTTTGTTCGAGCGAAATCGAGAGCTAACAAAAAACATCTCGACTACGCTCGATGTGACTTAGACTGTATAATATAAGCTAATGGTATAAAACACTTAGTAATTGATTAATTGAAACTATTAAGCAAATAAATCGCTCGCAATTTTATCGGCTAGTAGTTTACCTTTATTAGTAAGCGTGTAGTTAATATTATTAAGTACAACACTTTCGTTTTTAATATAAACAGCAACTTGAGTTAAAAATAATTTTAATAAATTTTTATTAAAATTCGAAACTAAATAGTCGCTATCAACGCCCCAAATTGTGCGCAGGCTGGTTAATATGTATTCGTTATAGCGTTCGGTTTCTGTTAGTATTTCCTTTTCAAAAAAATCATTTTTATTTTCACTAATTAGTTTAATATATGTATTGTTATTTTTAATATTCCATTGCCTCGATGCACCATCAAAGGAGTGTGCTGATGGCCCTACACCAATGTAGTGTTCGCCTTTCCAATAATTAGCATTGTGTTTGCTAAAAAAATATTTTTTACCAAAGTTAGATATTTCGTATTGCACAAAATTATTTTTCTCTAACCTATCAACCATTTCTAAAAATAGTTCGGCGCTTTTTTCATCATCAATGGCGTGTTCTTTTTTTATTTTAAAATCGTTACCTAATTTTGTTTTATCTTCTATGGTTAAATTATAGCTCGATATGTGTTGCACATTTAAATCAATTGCTTTATTTAAAGTTGATTTCCAATTTGTGATGTTGCAAAATTTTGAGCCGTAAATTAAGTCAATGGTAATATTTTCAAATCCTTTATCTTGTGCAAGCTTAACACTTGTTTCGCTTTGTTGTGCTGTGTGCGCGCGGTTCATCCAAACTAGCTCATCGTTACTAAAGCTTTGCACACCAATACTAAGGCGGTTAACTTCTGCTCGCTTTAATTCTTTTAGTTTTTCAGCTAACAAATCATCAGGGTTGCATTCTAGTGTTATTTCGGCATTACTACTTACTGTAAATGTTTTATAAATTTTTTCGAGTATGGTAAATAATTCTTTTTCGGATAGTAAGCTAGGAGTACCTCCGCCAAAATAAATTGTGTGTATGTTTTTATTTTGTAAATAATTTTTTCTTATTTCAATTTCATTAATTATACAATTAACAAGCGTTGCTTTGTTTTGTAATGAAGTAGAAAAATGAAAATCGCAATAATTACATGCTTGTTTGCAAAACGGAATGTGTATGTAAATGCCACTCACGTTTAAAAACTAACGGGTACTTTAAAATACACGGTTAAATCTTTAACTAAATCTTTAATATTTGGTAACGCCGCCGATTCTTGATACGTTAACTCTAGCTTATCTATATATTGTTTGCGTGCGTTTGTTAAGTATTGTGCAGTGTAGTAATACGCTTCAATTGTTAAATCGTTTTCTTTAACTACAATTTGGTCTGTAGTAACTTTTTTATATCGTTTGTAACAAGTAACTACTTTATCGTATTGTTTTAAACTAAAGTAACCCATTACTAATGTAGCAAACATGCCGTCTAAAAATTTTTGAAACGGAATTTGTTGATAGGATACGAGTGTATCTTCAATAATTTTAATTGATTTTTGTTTTTCTTTTATATCGCCAGTTATTAGCAATGCAGCATAAAAACATTTAATGTTAATTAGTTTAATAATGTGCCCATCGTCCCAAATATCTTTTTTTAATATGGAGTCGAGTTTTTGAATTAAAAATTTTAAATTTTCCTTTATATCGTTAGGTAAATTACTGTGGTAATCGGCTCGGTAAAACTTGCCGTAGCTCGATAAATAGTGGCTAGTTTGTATTGCAAACGAAAACAATTCGGGCACGTTAATGTAACTTTTCCAGTATTTTAAAAATGAACTAACTGTATTCATTTTCTTTATTTCAAAAAGCATTGCTGCGGTATCGGTTGTGCTTAATAAATGCTGTAATCGTAAGCCTAAAATTTTAAAATAAAAATCGTCTAAGTAATGAAAACAAACGTGCGCATTATTTAAAAAATCTTTTTCTACTTCGTCTAATTTTACTAATATTTCGTTTTTAAAAAAATTAGGATGGTTTAAAAAACTTAACTCGTAGTATTTGCCAAAGCGGGCTAATACACTAATCGACATTGATTTGTGATTTACGTGTTCATCAAAAAAAGCTAAATCTTTAGTTAATTGCGATTTTGATACACTTTCTTTTCCTTTAAAAAAAGCATGTTCGCGCAAATATAAATAAATAGAATTTTTAATGTGTTCTAGCTCAATATATTCTTGTATTTTTTTATGGTACTTTATTGTTTCTTTCGATTCGGTAATAAAAGCTTGCTGGGCTAAAAATTTATATACTTCAATTAACGTAGTGTAATCTTCAATTTTATCAGCTACATCAACCAACCAATTGGCCACATCGTTTGCTCTATTTTTATCGCCCTTGCTTAGTAACTCTTCAATTAAAATTAAATTATGTTTTAAATAATTTGGGTAATTACGACTCAAAAAACCACTTAATTTAAACGTATGATGGGTTAATTGTAAAAATTTTTTTCGAGTTTTTTCTAACGAGTCGCCATAAACCAACTTACACAAATCGTCGGATGAAGGTTGTGTTTTTTGTTTACGGATAATAGTAATTAATTTATAAGGTAAATCGGCATTCGTGTTTTCTAAATATTCTAAAAACTCCTTGTAATGAAAATCAGATAGTAATACGATTTGTTTTTGAATGCTAATCATTAGTTAACTATTAAATTAATTTTTTAAACCTATAAATAAAGTACCATAAATGCAATAATATAAGTCGAGTTTTAAATATCGGTTGCCGAAAATAAAGTGTTGCTCGAAATATCCCAATTAATTGGTTGTATTTTTTTAGAAATTAAATAATTATTTGTTTTAGAAAAATGTTTGTTCCCAAAAAAAGCGCCCCTTGCTAGTGGTGATGGGTGTGCTGCTTGCAGTATTAAATGTTTGTTTTCGTCAATTAAATATGCTTTTGATTTGGCAAAATTACCCCACAATAAAAACACACAGTGTGTTTTATTTACTGAAATATGTTTTATTACATTGTCGGTAAAAACCTCCCAACCTATGTTTTGATGGCTACCTGCCAAACCTGCACTAACGGTTAAGCTTGCATTTAATAATAACACTCCTTGTTTTGCCCAATTGCTAAGGTTTCCGTTTTGTGGTATAGGCAAATTTAAATCAGTATTTAACTCTTTAAAAATATTTTTGAGCGATGGTGGAATTTTTACCCCATTTTGAACAGAAAAGCTTAAGCCATGCGCCTGATTTATTCCGTGGTATGGATCTTGACCAATTAACACAACCTTTATATCTTTAAAATCAGTATAATTAAACGCATTATAAACATCTTTTAAATTAGGATAAATAGTGTTTAATTGGCTTTGCTGCTCAATAAAACTAATTATTTTATTAAAATAAGGTTTTTTATACTCGTTTAAAAATACCGAATTCCAAAAAACGGGTTGTAAATGTTTGCTAGTTATCATTGTTAATTAAATGTAGATATTAAAATTAAAATAAATGGCTTGTTTTTTTTAATAGAAACTAAATAATATTATATTTGTTATTCAATACAAAAAAAATATTATGAAAAAATTGGCATTTACATTAGGATTATTAATAGCAGTATCTGTAGTATTATCTTCTTGCAAATCGCACGAAAAATGCGCTGCTTATTCTAAAATTAGCACCCCCGTTTCTGCTAAAAAATCTATTTAAGATTTTTTGATGAATTGGATTCCATTAACTGATACAACTCAGTTACACAAAATTATTAATGATAATAAAAAGCAAGATGCATTACTGCAAACTGTTTTGTTATTTAAACATAGTACACGTTGTTCTATAAGCTCAATGGCATTAAATAGGTTACAAACAAAGTGGCTTGCCGAGCAAACAAATCACATTACACCCTATTTATTAGATTTATTAAATTACAGAGATGTATCTAACGAAATAACTTCTCTATTAAATGTTGAACATGCATCGCCACAAGTTTTAATAATTCAAAATGGCAAATGCGTGTATCATAGTTCTCATAACGGTATTGTTTACACCGATATTTTAGAGGCAACTACCAAATAAACTCAACAACTTGTTTTAAATTAGGGTGCAAACTTTTTGCAACTGGGCAAGTATGCGCTGCGTTTTCGTAAATAGTTTTTTCCTTTTCGGTAAAATTATTTTTAGGAAACGTAATTTTTATATGTATTTCGCTAATACGCCTAGGCTCTGTGGCCATAATTTTTGTAACCTCAGCAATGGCGCCATCAACGGGTGTAATACCTTCTTTACGGGCTACAATTCCCATTATCGATATCATACAGCTTGCCAAAGCAGTGGCAACTAAATCGGTTGGCGAAAAGGCTTCTCCTTTACCAAAATTATCTTTTGGCGCATCGGTATTAATTAGTGTAGATGATTGTATGTGTAGTGCTTCGGTTCGTAAATTACCAACATAAGTAACTTTGCTTGTCATAATAAAACGGTTAAGTATAAAACAAAATTAAACTTTAATTTTATTTAAAAAAAATGCATTTAAGGTAACAGTGCACAACGTTACTTACCGCTATTTTGTTTTAATTAGTTTATGCATTAGTACTATTTGTAATTACAACTAGTAAAGTTTTTTACGGAGTTAAATTTTATAAATAAAAAAGGCTGAAAAAAATTCAGCCTTTTTTATTTATTTTAAATTATTTTGCTGTGGCATAAAGCTCGGCAACCTTATTCCAATTTATAACATTAAAAAAGGCTGTCATGTAATCTGGTCGGCGATTTTGATAATTTAAATAATAAGCATGCTCCCAAACATCCATTCCTAAAATTGGAGTACCTTTGCAATCTGCAATATCCATTAATGGGTTATCTTGGTTTGGAGTTGAGCAAACGCATAATTTACCATCTTTAACACACAACCAAGCCCATCCCGAACCAAATCGAGTGGCGCCAGCCGCAGCAAAATCTGTTTTAAATTTATCAAACCCGCCTAAATCTGTTTCAATTGCTTTTGCTAAATCGCCTGTTGGTAGCCCGCCAGCATTAGGCGCCATAATTGTCCAAAATAACGAGTGGTTATAATGCCCACCGCCATTGTTACGCACAGGCATTGGGTATTTGCTAATGTTTTTACAAATATCTTCAATACTTAAATGTTCGGCATCAGTACCTGCAATTGCATTATTTAAGTTTGTTATGTATGCTTGGTGATGTTTACCATGATGTATTTCCATTGTTTTTGCATCAATATGCGGTTCTAATGCATTGTGTGCATACGCTAAATTTGGTAATTCAAATGCCATAATTTTAATTGGTTTTAAGGGTTTATAGTTGTTTTAATTGCAATATTGTTTGTGCTGGGTTTGTGCTGCCAAATACGGTGTTACCTGCAACTAACACATCGGCGCCGCAAGCAATTAATTTTTTATAGTTGTTTAAATCTACACCACCATCAATTTCAATTTTTGCCGCTGATTTTTTATCGGTAATTAATTTTTTTAAAGCAGTTACTTTACTAAACGTATTTTCAATAAATTTTTGCCCACCAAAACCAGGGTTCACACTCATAACACATACTAAGTCAATGTCTGCAATTACATCCTCTAACAAAGTAATGTTTGTGTGTGGGTTAAGTGCTACACCAGCTTGCATACCTGCTGCTTTTATGTTTTGTATGCTACGGTGCAAATGCGTGCAGGCTTCAATATGAAATGTTAATATATTAGCGCCCACATCTTTAAATTGCTGTGTGTATCTATCAGGATCCACAATCATTAAATGTACATCTAGTGGTTTTTTTGCGTGTTTTTGCAATGCTTTTAATACAGGAAAACCAAACGAAATATTTGGCACAAAAACTCCATCCATAACATCTACATGAAACCAATCGGCATCGGAGTTGTTAATAAATTCAATATCGCGTTGCAAGTTTCCAAAATCGGCCGATAAAACAGAGGGTGCTACAAGATGTGCCATAATTTTAATTATTGTTTCAAAATTATAAATTATTCAAACTTAAACGTAATTTGTTTTTAACAAAACATAAATTTGTTTAAATTTTTCACACAGTGCTTTAATCTGTCATTTTGTGTACATTAAAAATTTCTGAGGTTTTCTATCCGCAAAAAAAACAATTTAGCAACGCTAACTATTATTTAAACTAATTAACTAGTTACAACCACTAAAAAAACAACATGATAGTATTATTTTACGATTATAAAATGCGTTATTTATAAATAAATGAAGTGAGGTATTTTATAAAATAAATTCTAATAATTATGTAAATTTGCTTAGTTATTTAAACGCATAAATTAACATTAGCGCATAAATTTTATTAAAATTAGTATTATAAAAATATACAAAAAATGACCGTACCTAATTTATTAAAGCGCGCACAAAACTTAAACTATTTATCTATCGAAGAGGGTGTTTTTTTATACGAAAATGCGCCCACAAGCGAGTTAATGTTTGTAGCTAACGACATACGAAATATTAAAAAAAACAACTCAAATAAAGTTACTTGGCAAATAGATAGAAATTTAAACACAACCAATGTGTGTATTGCGAATTGCAAATTTTGTAATTTTTATCGTATTCCTGGGCATGCCGAAAGTTACATAACCGACATGGCAACGTATAAAACAAAAATAGAAGAAACTATTAAATACGGAGGCGATCAATTATTACTGCAAGGCGGTCATCACCCAAATTTAGGTTTGAGTTTTTACGTAAATTTATTTAAGGATATAAAAAAAATGTTTCCTAAAATAAAACTACATGCACTTGGGCCACCCGAAATTGCACACATAACCAAGCTCGAAAAAAGCACACATACCGAAGTTTTGAGTGCATTAGTAGATGCAGGCTTAGATAGTTTACCGGGTGCTGGTGCCGAAATATTAAATGATAGAGTTCGCAGGTTAATTAGCAAGGGCAAGTGTACTGGTCGCGAGTGGCTTGATGTTATGAAAGCCTGTCATCAATTAAACATTACCACATCGGCCACCATGATGTTTGGCCACGTTGAAACAATTTACGAACGTTTTGAACACCTAGTTTGGTTGCGCGATGTGCAAGAACAAAAACCAGATAACTCAAAAGGATTTTTAGCATTTATACCTTGGCCATTTATGGATGACGGTACACTATTAAAACGTGTTAAGGGTATTACAAATAATGTAAGTGCCGATGAATACATACGTATGCTGGCTTTAAGTCGCATAATGTTACCAAACATAGAAAACATACAAGCGAGTTGGCTAACGGTTGGTAAGCAAACTGCTCAAATTTGTTTGCACGGTGGCGCTAACGATTTTGGCAGTATTATGCTCGAAGAAAACGTTGTAAGTGCTGCGGGCGCACCGCATCGCTTTACTTACAAAACAATACAAAACTCAATTACCGAAGCTGGTTTTGA
>JAYSUQ010000296.1:0-23710 GCA_043718985.1 Bacteroidota bacterium
TATGCCATCGCCGCCAAAAATCAGTAATACTTGTTGAGTTGTATGGATTATTGAAATTTTCAGAAAAATTAAATCCTAACATTGTTCCTATCCCCAACGCCATATCAGAATAACCAGAAAAATCGAAATATAATTGAAATGTATAGCTAAACATCCCTACCCAATAATCAACGCAATTTAAGTTTGAACCGTCAGTAGAAAATATTTGATCAACAACAACCCCAATTGTATTTGCTATAATTACTTTTTTACTTAAACCTATAGTAAAACGCCTAAAACCTATTAAAACATTATTAGAGTTATATTGTTTAAACCTATCGGTTATTTGATCGGCAATATCTGAATATTTAATAATGGGGCCAGCAATTAATTTTGGAAATAATAGTATGTACAATTGGTAATCTATAAATTTTGTTAGTGGCTTGTGTTTATTTAAATAAACATCTACTATATAAGTTAAACTTTCAAACGTATAAAAAGAAATTCCAATTGGCAAAACTACATTTAGTATTGGCCAAGAATTATAGCCATTAACATCAAGTATTGCATTGATATTTTCTATAAAAAAATTTAAATATTTGAAGTAAAACAACAAACCTGTATTTATAGATATTGAAAAAAGAAATAAAGCTTTTTTCAATTTGTTATCAGATTGTGCTGCCATTGCTCGCACAATAAAAAAATCAAATAGGGTTGTTAATAATATAACAAATATAAATTTTGGTGCGCCCCAAGCGTAAAAAAAAACACTCGATAGTAAAAGAAAAATGTTTTTACAACTATTTGGTAGAAAAAAATAACAAATAATTACTATTGGTAAAAAATATAATAAAAAAACAATGCTACTAAAAACCATAATATCATTATTAATTTTATTTTGCTTTAAATAATCCGTATTTTATAATACAAAAAATAGCTCTAAACCCATCTTTCCAACCAATTTTTTTACCGTCTTCATATGTTCTTCCGTAATATGAAATCCCTACTTCGTATATTCTTAGCTTAGATATTCGAGATATTTTGGCAGTTATTTCAGGTTCAAAGCCAAATCTATTTTCTTTTAAATTTATATTTTTAATAATATCTGCACTAAATACTTTATAACACGTTTCCATGTCTGTTAAATTAAGATTAGTGAACAGATTACTTAAAAAAGTTAAAAATTTATTCCCAAGTGTATGCCAAAAAAATAAAATACGGTGTGGTTTGCCTCCAATAAAGCGTGAGCCAAATACAACGTCAGCCACACCACTTAAAATTGGCTTTAGTAAAATGTTATATTCTTCAGGGTCGTATTCCAAATCGGCATCTTGTATAATTAAATAATTACCAGTTGCTAACTCTATGGCTTTTTTAATAGCTGCTCCTTTTCCCTTATTAAAAGGTTGTTCGAAAATTATTGTATCGATTTCGGGGTGATTCTTGAAGTAAGAAACGATAACTTCTTGTGTATTATCTTTTGACGAATCGTTTACAATTACAATTTCTTTTGTCAAATTACCTAATAATTTAACTGCTAAAATTTTATCAAGTATTTCGTGTATAGTTTTCGCTTCGTTATAAGCGGGTATTAAAATTGATAATTTTTGCGGCATAAAAATTAATTTATAGTTATTAGGTTTTCATTAATTATCAATTTACCCTCAGTAGCTAATTTTACTTGCTCAATAGTTACCCCAGGTGCAATTTCAATTAATTCAAAGCCCCCGTTGTGTAAAACATTGTAAACACCAAATTCAGTCACTATTTTTTTAACACAATTTATACCAGTTAAAGGCAAGTCGCATTTAGATAATAGTTTAGATTCTCCTGCTTTATTGACTTGTTGCATAGCTACAATAATATTTTTGGCACTTGCAACCAAATCCATAGCTCCACCCATGCCTTTTACCATTTTGCCTGGTATTTTCCAATTTGCAATGTCGCCATTTTCACTTACTTCCATTGCTCCTAAAATAGTTAAATCTACACGTTGTGCGCGAATCATACCAAAACTTGTAGCACTATTAAAAATAGAGGCGCCATTTAGCAGTGTAACAGTTTGCTTACCTGCATTTATTAAATCGGCACTTTCTTCACCTTCAAACGGAAATGGCCCCATACCTAAAATTCCGTTTTCGGATTGTAGTACAACATTTACACCATCAGGAATATAATTTGCTACCAACGTTGGTATACCAATGCCTAAATTCACATACATTCCATCTTTTACTTCTTTTGCAATACGCTGTGCAATGCCGTTTTTATCTAACATAAAAATAATTAAAGTGTTTGTAAGTCAAATATTTGAATATTTTTAAATTCTCCTATTTTTTTAGTTGTATATGGTTTCAAATATTCTTGTTTTAAAAGTTCATTATCAATTATATATAAGTATTTTGCGCCATGTTGTTTAGCATAATTAATTCGCTGTTCTCCAATTAAATTAGCGTTTCCGTAGTCGGTAAAACCAGGTTGTTTTATTAAATATAAAGATATATTTATGCTTGGATCTGGCATACAAATTACTTTATCAGTACTTAAAATGTTTAAGCTACGGCTGTATGGTTCTATATTACAAAGCGCTTCTTTATAAGTAATATAATTATTATTTGTAAACCACCAATAACCTTTTTCAAAGTCGGTTGCAAAAAATTGGGTATTGTTATTACCTAACCAATAACGCATTTTCATATTAGTTGAGCAATACGCTACATTTAAAATTAATAATAAGGAAAACAAAATTTTAATTTTTTTTGAAACAAAAAGAAAATTATAGTTCTGTTTAATAAAATTCACAAAAGTTAATAAAACAAAAGCTGGCCAAATTAGTATATTAATTAAATAATAATCGTGCGCATCTAATGCATTGAACCATAAAATTAAATAAATGCAAGAACCAATAAAAAATAAAACCATTAAACTAAAATATAATTTGTTGATTTTATTGAAAATTAATATCATACAGGAAATTAAAGCAATGCATAGATATAAAAAGGAATTATGAAATAGTTGATACATCATTATTTTTGTAACAAAATCATACACATTTTTAATTTGTTGATGAGTCATTCGCCAAATTGGCCAAATATCGTTAAATGTGTATTTTCCTTCATGTACATCGTTATAATGTTTAGCATAGAGATACCAACTTAAAACGCCAACTAAAAACATTAAAAAAGGAATAAGATTAATTAATGGTTTTTCAAAAACAACGACTCCTTTGTTTTTTATTTTTTTTGTAAAAACGTCTGTAAAATAGATAAAACAAACTAACATAAAATTAACAGCTTCAGGTATTTTTAATAAAGCGGCTAACATAAAAAAAAGCATTGAAATATATAAATATGTGTGTTTTTTGAAAGTGTAAAATTTGTAGAAAAAAAACCAACCTATTAAGCTAAAACTTAATGCAGGAATGTTAGTTAAAAAATTAATACTATAGTAAGCTAGTATAGGGGATGTAAAAATTAATAGTGATATTGTAATTCCCCAAAATGAATCTTTTAGTAATCCTTCTAATGTTTTATACAATGCAAAAAAGCCACAAAAAGAGATAATTGCTACAATTAAGCGATAAGTTAATTCACTATAACCAAATATTTTCCATATTAATGCGACAAAATAGTATAATATAGGGAACTCTCCTGCCGAAAAACCAGAGTTCCCACCATCGGCTAGCTGATTATGAATTTCTGGAGAAAAAAAATGCATACCATGTTCATAATAGTTTAATGCTATTGATAAGCAATCCGTTTGTCTCCAAAGATGAATTGATTGTGGTCTTAAAAAAAAAATAGAGTAATAATGATAAATAATTGTTATCAATAAATAACATACTACAAATAAGTTATTTGCATTCCAAAAATATTTTGTTATTTTGTTAGAAATCAAAATTTATTTTTTAATAAAATTCATTTTAAAATTAACATCATCTACATCAAAAAAATCGGAACCAGCTAATTTTGTACCAATAATGCCAACTTCTATAAAAGAATCTTTCATGTTTTCTGGAGTATATTCAACAGAATCTATTAGCTTAACCCACTGACCAGGAACCATTTTTTTATTAAATTGACCTACTGTGTTCCAACTAAGTATTCCTTTTGAATTACTCATAACTATTGCCAAATCGCCTTGTTGCGGTAATTCTTTTTCACGTACCATTGCGGATACATATATTTTTAATGTTCTGCTTTTTAAACTATCTGGGACAACAAAATTGTACCCAACCGTATATCCTTTAACTGAATCTGCTGAAGAGTAATATTTCCCTTGAATTGCATCGCCCTCTTTCCTCGTTTGATCAAAATTCAAAAAGCGGTCTTCCATATTAATTTGCTGTACAATTTCAACAATATTTTCTCTTGAATTTTTTTTTGAACACCCTGTAAATAAAGTGATTGCCGTAAATAAGTAAGCTATTTTTTTCATTGTTATATTTTTTTTCTTGTTGTTATTTGTTCTATACGTTTTTCGTATTTATCGCCTTTAAATATTCGGTTTACATATATGCCTGGCACATGTATTTGATCTGGATCTAATTGTCCCACTTCAACTAATTCTTCTACCTCAGCAATTGTTATTTTACCCGCCATAGCCATTGGTTCATTAAAATTACGTGCGGTTGATTTAAAAATTAAATTACCTGCCGTATCTCCCTTCCAAGCTTTTACAATAGAGTAATCTGCTTCAAATGCTTTTTCAAATAAATACTCTTTTGTTTCGCCGTTATATGTAATTATTCTGCTTTCTTTGCCTATTGCTACTTCGGTTCCAACGCCTGCTGGGGTTGGAAAAAATGGAATACCTAAACCCGCCATTAAACAACGCGTTGCTAAGGTACCTTGTGGTATTAATTCAACCTCTAATTCGCCGCTTAGCATTTGGCGTTCAAACTCTGCGTTTTCGCCAACATACGACGAAATCATTTTTTTAATTTGCTTTGTTTGCAATAACAATCCCAAGCCAAAATCATCAACACCCGCATTATTACTAACACAAGTTAAATTTTTAACGCCTTTTTTCACCAAGCCATCAATACAATTTTCAGGTATGCCACATAAACCAAAACCGCCAACTAACAAGGTCATGTTATCGGTAATTCCGTCTAAGGCTTCGGTTACGTTATTAACTACTTTATTAATCATATATTTTGTAAAAAATCAAAAATAAGGTTTTTTGTTTAAAACTCGTAAATATTATTCGGGTTCCCCAAAGTTTAAATCTTCCATTGGTGTGTCTTTCATCGATTCTTGGTCATATTTGCTGCAATCCAATTCAATATCGCCCATGTTTGCAGGTTTTATAAAGCCTGCCTTTGTTAATTTTAAAGTTGCATCGGCATACGATTTAGAAAAAAACTTGCCCCAAATTGGTAATGCCATTGCAGCTCCTTGGCCTTGTGCGGTTGAGTTAAAGTGTATGCTTCTATCTTCGCCGCCCGTCCAACAGCCTGCTACTAACTCGGGCGTTAAGCCCATAAACCAACCATCAGCATTATTTTGCGTTGTGCCTGTTTTGCCCGCAATTTCGTTAAATAATTTATGGCGGCTACGCAAACGTGTTCCTGTTCCCATATCAACAACGCCTCGCATTAATTGTATCATGGCGTAGGCTTTTTCTTCGCTAAATACTTCGTCGGTTGTTGCAAAAAATTCTTCTAATACCTTTCCGTTTTTATCTTCAATACGTGTTACAAAACTTGGCTGCGTGTAAGTTCCTTTATTTGCAAAGGTTGCGTTAGCTGCAACCATTTCGTAAACCGAAATATCGGGTGTGCCTAGTGCAATTGAGGGTACTGCATCAATAGGAGCTGTAATACCTAAACGACGCACTAAGTTAATAACGGCTTCGGGGCCAAATTGTTTCATAACCCAAGCTGTAACATAATTTATTGAGCCCGCTAAAGCATAACGTAATGTTACCATTTTGCCTGTGCCTTTGTTCCCATCCGAGTTATCGGGGCACCACTCTTTTCCATCGCCTGTTGTTATACATGTGCGCACGTTTGGTACTTGGTAACAGGGCGAGTAACCTTCTTGTATTGCTAATGCATAAACAAATGGCTTAAAGGTTGAGCCAACTTGCCTACGCCCTACTTTTACATGATCAAACTTAAAGTGTTTGTGATTAATGCCACCAACCCAAGCTTTAACGTAGCCTGTTGTTGGCTCAATAGCAATAAAACCCGTATGTAAAAAACTTTTGTAATAACGTATGCTATCCCAGGGGCTCATTATTGTATCTATATCGCCACGTAGGCTATAAACTTGCATTTGTGTTGGTTTTTTAAACTCAGCCAAAATTTGCTCTTGGCTTAGGCCCGAGTTTTTTAATGAACGATAACGGTCGCTTCGTTTCATTGAGCTTAGCATGATGCTTTGTATTTGCTCTTTTGTTACATTCCATGCAAAGGGTGCATTTTTTTTGGTTTTGCACTCTTTAGTAAATTGTGTTTGCAAATCGGTCATGTGCTCAAAAACAGCCTCTTCGGCATATTTTTGCATGCGTGAGTCAATAGTTGTGTAAACCTTTAAGCCATCTTTATAAATATTATATGGCTTGTTAGTTTCGGGATTAATGTGTGTTTCGCACCATTTTTTTAAATAATTATCGCGTAAGTATTCTCTAAAATAAGGTGCTAAGCCATCGTTATGATCCTCTGGATTAAATTTTAAGCCCAATGGTAATTGTTTTAAGCTATCGTATTTTTGGCGCGATAAGTTGCCAAATTTTGTCATTTGAAACAATACTACATTTCGGCGTTCTAATACTTTTTCGGCACGTTTTAAGGGGTCGAATAGCGAAGGGTTTTTAGCCATACCAATTAACATGGCAGCTTGCTGAATTTCTAAACTATCTTGGCTTCGGTTAAAATAAATTTGAGCTGCCGATTTTACGCCTACCGCTAAATGTAAAAAATCAAATTTATTTAAGTACATCGCCAATATTTCATCTTTGGTATAATTTTTTTCTAATCGCGCTGCAATAACCCACTCTTTTAGTTTTTGAATTGCCATTAAGGGCTTACTCAATTTTTTTCGAGGAAACATCATTTTTGCTAATTGCTGAGTAACCGTGCTACCACCACCCGAACTAGTGCTGCCTCGCAATGCGCCAAAAACAGCTCTGCCTAATGCTTGCACATCTACACCGCTGTGATCTCTAAATCGGGCATCTTCGGTAGCAATTAATGCGTCAATTAAATCTTTATCTAACTCATAATAATTAACATTAACTCGGTTTTCGGAATAATATTTACCTAAAATTTTACTATCGCTGCTATACACAACTGTGGCTAAATTGCTTTTAGGATTTTGTAATTCGGCAACGCTTGGTAAATCAAAAAATAGCTCAAACGAAATAAGGGTAACTAATAAAAATAGTAGTAAAAATGGCGTCCAAACAATAAGCCATGTGTATTTTATGTATTTATTATTTGCTGCCATGTAGTTAAAACACAAATTTAATGTAAATCGTTTAACTGCGAAATTTATTGTAGTTAATAAAACAAATAATTTCTGTCGTCGCAAAACTCAATGGTATGCGTTATGTATTGTTTCATCAAATCTAAATCGTGCGACGATACTATGATTAATTTATGTTGATTAATTGCCAACTCTTTAAGTGTTTTAAATAATTGATGTTTTGAGTTATAATCTAAAAATGCAGTTGGCTCATCTAGTACAATAATTGGCGTTTGTTGTGCCAAGGCTTTTGCAATCATTACTTTTTGGCGTTGCCCATCGCTTAACTCGTCCATTAATTTATTTTTAATTAATGTAATGTTTAGTTGAGTAATGCAATAGTTTATAATTTCATTGTCGTGTGATGATAATTTTCCCAAAAAATTTAAATAAGGCGTGCGGCCTGATGCAACAACATCATAAGTCGTTAAATTAAACCCGCTTACTTTCTCTGTATTTACAATTGCTATTAATTTTGATAACTCACTAGTTGTTACATTTTTTAATAATCTGTTATTAATGCTAATCTCTCCATTTAATGGAATAATTGATCCCGTAATAGTATTTAAAAAAGTTGATTTGCCAATGCCGTTATTACCAATTACACCAACAAAATTACCCACACTTAGTGCAAAATTAAGGTTCAAAAAAACAGCATTAGTTTGTTTTTTGCTTTTGTAACCAATAGTTAAATTATTAACGTTTAACATTAATAGTTGAGTTTAAATTTAAATAACAAATACAATACAACTGGCGAGCCAATAATGGTTGTTATGGTATTAACAGGTAATACAATGCTATTACTCATTAGTTGGCATAGGCTATCGGCAACTAAAACAATAATACCACCTAACAATAAACAAAATGTTATTTGGTGTAAATGATTAGCTGTTTTAAAAAACAAGCGCGATGCAATTGGAACAGAAATGCCCACAAAAGCAATTGGCCCGCAAAAAGCAGTAATTAAACCAACTAAAACCGATGTAATGATAATGATAGATAAGCGTAGTTTATTTACATTAATACCTAAATTTTGTGCGTATGTTTCGTTTAATAAAATTGCATTAAGTGGTTTGATGTAAAAAAACACTGCAATAACCGCAAACAGGTATATTGGCACTATTAATTTTAAATCGGTTAAGGTTGTGTTTGATAAACTACCCATACTCCAAACAATAAATGTTTTTAAATTATCAGCACTGCTCAAAAATTCTATTAAACCTTGCATAGCGCCTAGTATTTGTGATAGCATTAAGCCTATTAATAATATTGATACATTATTACGCGTTTTTTGCGAAATAAATAAAATAAGTAGCATTACTAGTATTGCCCCTACTATAGAAAATAATGTAATTAAACTTTTACCAAAAAAATAATTATCAAAAATAAACGTTGATGATAATAACATAGTGGCAATTGCTACAAAAAAACTAGAGCCACTACTAATGCCTAAAACATAAGGGCCCGCCAATGGGTTGCGAAACAAACTTTGCATTAATAAACCACTTAGCGCTAAGCCAGAGCCTGCAATAACTGCGGTAATGGCTTTTGGCAACCGAATATCAATTAAAATTGTTTTAAATAATGGGTTGTAACTATCTAGTTCAAATAAATTTAAATGCCCAAAACTTAAGTTAAACAAAAACACTATTACTAAAGTAGTAAATAGCCATAACGTTATGCTTATGTATGTTTTTGTATTCAAATTAATTAAGTTGTTTGTAATAGTTAAACGTGTAGTTTTTAAATAATTGAGGGTGTAAAATTGCCATTAAATCGTTTAATACTAAGTGTGGGTTACTTATACCTAACTCCCAATAATTACTAAAGCCTTTGTTGTTTTGAGTTTTATTATTATTGTATAATTTGTTTTTAGTAAAGGCATTAAATAAACTATAGCGTTCATCGTAAGCCAATAACTCTTTTTTAGAATTTGCGTTGTATAAATTTATCCACACATCGCATTGTTTTGCTTTTGTATAAACTATTTCAAACGAAAGCGGAATACTACCAGTTTGCAACTCCTGTTTCCAAAAATAAGTGCCGCCCGCATCGGTTATTAAATTTGCCATACAACTATTGCCTCCTGGCACATACCACGCATCGCCATATTTAATTTCGGTTAAAACTGTGGGCTTATCTGTTTGTTTTATTGCCATTTGTTTTAAGTCGTTGTATTTTTTTTCTACGGCATTAAATATACTATCGGCCAGTTGTTCTTTATTTACAAAACAGGCAATAAATTTAATCCATTCGGCACGGGCTAATGCCGTTTCCTCTAAATGATCTAAAACAATTGCACAGGGTATGTTTGCGTTAATTAATTTAGTATCAACATCCTCTTTTAAATTTCCCATCCCAAAGGTTAAAAACAAATCGGGGTTTAAGGCTAATGTTTTTTCAACATCAACTGTTGGTCCTTTTGATAGTTCGAAGATAGAATTACTGTTTACTTTACTTATAATTTGTTGGCTGTTGTAGTAATCTACATTATCTATGGCTGTAATATTATTTAAGCAATTTAGCTGTTGTAGCATTGCCGTGTAAATAGAACTCATACTTGCTATACTTTTAACAGGCACTTTAATATAATAAAAATGAGGGTTGAGTTTTGGCGCAGTTTTACTGTATAACACAAAAGTTGAAGTTATTTTGTCACTATTTTTATCGCCAAGTAGTTGTAACGTTGTGTAGCTTGCAGTTTTATTTATTTTAAATCGTTTAGCATATTTTATGTTTACACTAACACCATTATCATTTTTTGTTTCGGCTTTAATACTGTTTTGTTGGTTACAACGCTGCATTAGAATGCACACAAATAGTGTTAAAAAAAAACGACTCATAAATTAATTTTAAAAATAGTGCCTGCTGGCGAATTAGAAATCACATTAATTTTAGCTTTATGCAAATTGCAAATGTATTTTACAATAAATAATCCTAAGCCTGTGCCTTTAGTTTTTCGGGTGGCTTCGCTTCCAATTCGGTAAAATTTATCAAATATAAACTGTTTATCAACATCTAATATTCCGCAGCCATTATCGGCAATTTGAAAAACAATTTGGTTGTTTATTTCTGTAAGTGTTACACTTATTTTTGGTTGCTCTGAAGTATATTTTAAAGCATTTTCAATTAAATTAATAATAACAGATGGAAATAAATCTTTATCAATTTCGCAAAAAACATTTGGCATAACGTTAATTATAATTTGCTGTTGTTGTAATTCTAATTTAAAATAGCGCTCAATTGTTTCGGCTATTAAGTTGCTTAAATTTAATTTTTCGGTGTGCAATGTTAAGTTTTCGTTTTCTATTTGATTAGCAAGTAACACATTTTCAACAAGTTTGTGTAATCGGTTTGTTTCCTGCAAGGCATTGCTTAGTAATTGTAATTGTTGCGGCCTAGTGAGTTCGTGTTTAAGTAAGGTTTGAATTTGCAATTTAGATGCGGCAATTGGTGTTTTTAATTCGTGCGACACACTCAGTAAAAAATTTGTTTGTTGCTCGTTTAAACGGCCTTCTTTTTTAATTGATTTTTGTACTTGATAAATGCCAAATAAAAGTATTAATAAAAAAACAGTTCCTTCGCCAACAATCATATACATGCGTTGTTGCTTTTTATTTTCTAATAATTTAATTTCGTTAATAACACTTGTGTTGTTTGTTGATGATAGGGCTACTAAGTTTTGTTTTTCGGTAACGAGTTGGTTAGATTGTTTTACCAACAAAACTTCCCACCACAAAAATTGTAGAACAACATAGCAAACTAAAACAAAAAATATAAAGGTGGTTCGTTTAAGCACTACTATTATTTATGAAAAACCTGCAAAAACCCTTTCAACGTTTTAACCTCAATGCCACTTAACCGTATTTGATTTACTTGACATACATAAAAATAGGTGCCATCGCTTACAGTAGCTTTTAATTGCTGCGATTTTCCATCCCACATAATTTTAGAGTCGTTTGTTTCGAATACTAAATTACCCCAGCGGTTATACATTTTTAAATCTATATCTTTTACGTATTTATTTTTAATTGGCTTAAAAAAATCATTAACACCATCGCCATTTAGCGTTATAACATTTGGCAATTCATACTCAGGGCAATTATCGGCACAGGCTTTAGCGCTCCGCAAACTTTCGTTCCCAAAACTATCAATAGCTGTAATTTGGTAACAACCTGCAACACTTAGTGTGTCATCTGATACAAAAACAGTATCGGTTGCGCTATTAAATGTTTTAAATAAATTAAGACTATCATTTTCAGTTTCGGCATAATATAAATTATATTTTACCACATCGTCGCTACAAATTTTTGGGTTACTCCATGTTGCTTTTAACTTTGTTGTTATGCAATCAAAATCAATAGTTATTGTTGGGCTACAAGGAGGTGTTAAATCAATTGGCTTTACGCACAACTCTTGCGAAAAATTTAATAACGGATTAACAATTGAAGGGTCGGAATATTGCCCTTTCGATTGAATCTTATAACAATACTCTGCGCCATTAACCAAGCCTACATCGTTATAATTTTTAGATGTTGTGGTGCCAATTAATGTAAATGTTGTTTGAGATGGGTTTTTACGATACACATCGTAACTAAAATTAGACCACGGCACTTGGTGTACCCACGATAAATTAATAGCATTATCGCTTGCTGTAGATGATAAAAACACTGTTGATGCTTTTTGTCCGTTACCTACAAATTGCCCATTAGCATAAAACTCAACTTTATAGGTATGGGCAAAATTAGTTGTGTTTAAAATAGTGTTGTGCACAAAAGTAGTATCGCTTAATTGATTAAGTGCTAAAAAATAAGGTTTTGTTGTAGTGTAAATTTGCGAAAACGTTCCACTAAAATTATCATGATGTAACAACCTAAATTCATAAGGACCAGTAATTGCAGTTGTATCCAAGGCATTAAATCCTAAATTTGGTTTTATCCATCGCACAAAAACATTACCAGCGTTGGTTGATGTTAGTTGCACATCGGCATTAATTAAAATTGGCACATCGCGTTTTAATTGAACACATACTTGGTTTGACGCATAACTTTCAGAACCATCGACGTGCTCTGCAACAACTACATAACTATAAAACGTGCCTTGCGATAAACCTAAGCCATTGTTTGTATCTAAATAGGTAGTATCGTTAATGCTTGTGGTGCAGCTAATTTTTGTATAGCCTGTGTATGCTGGCACACCAATTTCGCAGTTTGTTGGTATCCAAGGCGTGCAATTGGTTTTTCGATAAACACAATACTTAATAATACGATTGCCTGTTGTAACATAGCAAATGGGTTTATTCCATTTTAAGTTTACATTAGTGCCTAACGAGGTGGCGTTTAAAAAACGTGGCGGTGGTGCTACAACAGTTATGTTAAAGGTTTTAAAATCTACTAATTTAACTGTAAGGTCGTTATCAATAACTTTAATAGAAATTTGATAAGATGCTTTACGAATATGACTACAATTGGTGTTCCAATTAAAAGTACCCACCACGTTATTAAAAGTTGGGCTCGAATTAAAAGTTGCTGGCGAGTTGGTAAATGTAAATGGTTCGCCGTTAGCAGTCATTGTAAGTAAATCGCCATCGGGGTCGCTGGCTTTTATTGTTTTAGTAATTGTACTCCCAGCCAAAACACAGGTATCTGTAATTGGTTGTATTGTTGGCGAATTATTATTACAGGGTTTAACTAACACTTGCATATCACGTAACACGTAACCAATTAAAAAATAAGCGCCACCATCATCTTTGCGCCACTCTTTAATAATAAACGCTAAATTATACTCGCCTTGTAGTTGTGAGCTACACCAGGTTAATGTGCCAAATTTATTGTCAATACTGTAAATACCGCCACCTGTTGCAGGATATGCGTACCCTGGAACTACATTTCCATCAGTACCCCTGCACGATGCTAGCTCGTAACTTAAACTATCGCCATCAATATCATAAGCACCTGGGTTGTGTGTAAAGCATTTTCCTAAACAACCCTCATCTATTGGTGGAAAGGTTAAAATAGGCGAATCATTTTTTTTGGTGCTAAATGTTGGTATTACTAAAAGTGTTTCTAAACTAAAACTTTGATTGATTGAGCTTGGTATATTAATAATACCACCGTTTCGGTTTGGGTCTTCCATACTTATAATGTATTCACCAGGGCCAGGATAGGTATGTTCGGTTGTGTATTCGTTATATCTTATTTTATTAGCTACAATATCAACACCATCTCTTCCGCCACTCGAGCCACACCTCGTGTTTCCGCCGTTAGATCTGAATACAATTGTACGAGGAGTGTTATCGCCAAAATACACACTATCTAAAGAGCATCTGTCGGCATTAGAACTGCCCGAGACTGGAGGCGTAATGTCTGTATATGTTTTTATGGTAATGCGGTACGTGTAACCTGTAATCCACTTAAATGTAATTTCGCCAGCACGGTTGTGTGTGGCGGTTGCTATTTGTATAAAACCAAATAGTATAATTAGAGTAAATAATTGTTTTTTCATTTTAAAATATCAATTTAAAATTAAACAAAAAAATGCAAACTTTAATAACCAATTGGGTTTTTACAATTAAACAGTTTTACAAGCGCAATGTCAAGTTTTTTAACGCTTTTATTTTATAATTATTTTACGTTTATCGTATTAATGGTTTGTATTAGTAGTAATTTTAGCATCTAATTTTAAAACAAAATTTATGAGCACTCACAATCACGGTCATGTAAGTAAAGTTACAGCAGCTGGTTTATTGGTTACATTAGGTATTATTTATGGCGATATTGGCACATCGCCACTTTATGTAATGAGTGCTATTGTTGGCGCAGGTGCTATTAATGCCGATATTGTTAAGGGTGGCATATCGTGTATTTTTTGGACATTAACTTTACAAACTACTATCAAATATGTAATTATAACCCTGCGTGCTGATAACAAAGGCGAGGGCGGTATTTTTTCGTTATATACATTGGTTAAACGTACCAAATTTAAATGGTTAATAGTGCCTGCAATTATTGGTGGGAGCGCCTTGTTGGCCGATGGTATTATTACACCTCCCATTTCGGTTGCATCGGCAATTGAAGGCTTACGTGTGTATAACCCAAGTTTAAACACAGTGCCCATTGTTATTAGTATTTTGTGTGTACTGTTTTTTATACAACAGTTTGGCACAGCCTTTATTGGTAAATTTTTTGGGCCAATGATGATGGTTTGGTTTTTAATGCTGGGCACACTTGGTATTTATCAAATGGCTGGTAATTGGGATATACTAACATCAGTAAATCCATATTATGCGTATCATTTATTGCAAATACACCCATCGGGTTATCTAATTTTAGGATCGGTATTTTTATGTACAACAGGAGCAGAGGCATTATACAGCGATTTAGGGCATTGTGGCAAAGAAAACATTCGCATGTCGTGGATATTTGTGAAAACAACATTGGTATTAAATTATTTTGGGCAAGGCGCTTGGTTAATTTCACATCAAGGGCAAACATTGTCTTCTTTCAAATCGAGCAATCCATTTTTTGCTATTATGCCCGAAAGTTTTTTACCCTACGGTATTGCCATTGCTACATTAGCAGCCGTTATTGCATCGCAAGCATTAATTAGTGGGTCGTTTAGTTTAATTAACGAAGCCATGCGTTTAAATTTATGGCCTAAAGTTGGTGTAAAATACCCGTCCGATTTAAAAGGACAACTTTATATCCCATCATTAAATTGGTTGCTATTAGCGGGTTGTATTAGCGTAGTACTTTATTTTAGAGAAGCCATTAACATGGAAGCTGCCTACGGCTTGGCCATTGTGTTGTGTATGTTAATGACTACAGTTTTACTCAATTTTTACATGCATCTAAAGCGATACAATCCATTTTTTATTTACTCAATTATTACAATTTATGTCGTAATTGAATTATCATTTTTGGCAGCTAATTTAAGCAAGTTTACACACGGAGGCTGGATAACTTTATTGATAGCAAGCGTTTTGATGAGTGTGATGACTGTTTGGTTTTTAGCGAAAAAAATTAGAAAACGTTATGTAGATTTAGTGAAACTAGCCGATCATCAACAAAAATTAGTTGATTTAAGCAACGACGAAAGCATACCCAAATATGCAACACACTTAGTTTATATGACGGGCGCAAACAACCCCGAAGAAATTGAATCGAAAGTAATTTATTCTATACTACAAAAACGACCAAAGCGTGCCGATATTTATTGGTTTGTGCACGTTGATGTTGTTGATGAACCTTATAGAATGGATTACAAAGTAATACATGTAGCTGCCGATGATATAATTAGAGTTGATTTTAGACTTGGCTTTAGAGTTGCGCCAAAAGTAAATTTAATGTTTAGAAAAGTTGTTGAAGACCTTGTGAAAAATAAAGAAGTAGATATTACAAGTAGGTACGAATCGTTAAATAAAAACAACATTATTGGCGATTTTAAATTTGTGGTTATCGAAAAATTCTTATCCTACGAAAACGAATTACCATTGTTCGAAAAAGTAATTTTAAACACTTACTTTTTATTAAAGCGCTTTAGTTTAAGCGAAGCTAAAGCTTTTGGTTTAGATAGTAGTTCAGTTAAAGTCGAAAAATTTCCGATGATAATAAACCCTCCAAAAGATATTAACTTACGGAGAATTAATTAAAATTTACAAAAAAAGCCCTCACTTTATTTTAGATAAAATTGCATAAAGCAAATTGTTTGAATTTAAACATTTATCGTATTTAAGCTATATTAAAAACTTGGTCACACGCATGCAAAGCAAATGGTTTTTTTGCCGCTAAATAATTACCTGTTATAATATAGCGTTCTACTTTTTGATTAACGCAAATATATTGCATAAAAAAAAGGCAACAACTAGTGTTACCCTTGTAATTAAAAACGAGTAGCTTTTAATGGCGCATTAATATTTAATACCCGAAACACCAATGTTTTCTATTGGATGCCAAGTTGTTTTAATTTCTTGTAAATCGGTAATGTAATAAGGCCCTTGCTCGCTTTCGGCATTCCAATTGTTATTCCAATTAAAAACACGCTTAACGTTTAACGATGCATTTTCGCCAATTGTTTTTATAAAATCTTTTTCGGAGTTGCAATTAATAATAGCGTTTACATCCATATGAGATGAAAAATGCGAGTGTAACTCCTTACGGTTACCTGTTACTATATTAATAACACCAGCTGGCACATCACTTGTAGCAACTACCTCAGCAAAAGTAATGGCGCAAGTTGGCATACTTTCGGATGCTAAAACTATACACGTATTACCACCCGCAATGCAAGGTGCAACTACGGATATTAAACCCAATAATGCCGTTGACTCATTTGCCAAAATTGCTACAACACCCATTGGCTCAGGCACACTAAAATTAAAGTGCGACGATGCAACTGGGTTAACAGCACTAAACATTTGTTGGTATTTATCGCACCAACCTGCATAATATACTAAACGATCTATGCTTAATTCAACCTCTTTTTTTGCAGCTGTTGCCGTGTACCCTAACTGTTTTAACTCCTCTAAAAATTGTTCTTTTCTTCCTTCAAGCATTTCTGCAATACGGTATAAAATTTGCCCACGGTTAAATGCGGCTCTACCACTCCAGCCACTAAACGCACTACGAGCTGTTAATACAGAGTTTCTAAAATCTTTACGAGAAGATAAACTTACGTTTACTGTCATGTTGTTTTTTAATTTTAAGGGGTAATAGCGTCCGCTTTCGGTACGAGGAAATTGCCCGCCAATAAATATTTTGTATGTTTTTAAAACTTCTATTCTTTCCATAATGTTTAGTTTAAAGTTTCAAGTTCAAAGTTTCAGTTTTTGTGACTTAAATCTTATTTCTTGAGTCTGTTTTTAAAATTTTAAATATGGCATTAAACCATGTAAGCCACCTTCACGGCCAAAGCCACTTTCTTTGTAACCACCAAAGGGCGATGTGGGGTCAAACTTATTGTATGTATTTGCCCAAATAACACCTGCACGTAACTTTTGAGTCATATTAAAAATACGCGAGCCCTTATCTGTCCACACACCAGCACTTAAACCATATGGTATATTATTTGCTTTTTCAATTACCTCTTCAATAGTTCTAAATGTTTGAATTGCTAACACTGGTCCAAAAATTTCTTCTTGGCTAATGCGATGCGATTGCGAAGTATTTAAAAACAAAGTAGGTCGCACAAAAAAACCTTTTTTAGGAATTGAACAAGAACTTTGGTACATATCGGCGCCATCGTTAACACCTATTTTTATGTACTCATTAATTTTATTTAATTGCATTTTTGAGTTAATAGCGCCAATGTCTGTATTTTTATCTAATGGGTCGCCAACAATTAATGTTTCTAATCTGTCTTTTAATTTACGAATTACTTCATCTGCAACACTTTCTTGCACAAATAATCGAGAGCCTGCACAACATACGTGCCCTTGGTTAAAAAAAATGCCATTAACAATGCCTTCTACAGCTTGATTAATTGGCGCATCTTCAAAAATAATATTTGCTGCTTTACCACCCAATTCTAATGTTAAACGCTTATCGGTTCCTGCAATTGATTTTTGTATCCATTTGCCAACATTGGTACTACCCGTAAATGCAATTTTATTTACATCGTTATGGTTAACCATTGCTGCACCAGTTGGCCCATGTCCAGTAATAATATTTACTACGCCATCAGGCAAACCACTTTCTTGTATAATTTCGGCCAGCTTTAATGCCGTTAAAGGAGTTGTTTCGGCAGGCTTTAAAACAACCGTATTACCTGTTGCTAAAGCAGGAGCAATTTTCCAAGCTGCCATTAATAATGGGAAGTTCCAAGGAATAACTTGCCCAGCAACACCTAACGATTTTGGGTTACGATTTGGAAATGCATATTCTAATTTATCGGCCCAACCCGCATAATAAAAAAAGTGATTAGCCGCTAAAGGCACATCAATATCTCTGCTTTCGCGAATAGATTTACCACCATCAATTGTTTCAATAACCGATAATTCGCGCGCACGCTCTTGTATTAATCGAGCTATGCGGTAAATATATTTTGCACGCTCTTTAGCAGGCATTTTACTCCACGTTTTATCGTAAGCACCACGAGCTGCTTTTACGGCGCTATCAACATCCTTTTCGTTTGCATCGGCAACGCTCGCAATTTTTTCTTCGGTTGCTGGGTTAATTGTATCAAAATATTTACCCGAATTTGGTTTAACAAATTTACCGTTAATAAATAAATCGTATTGCTTTTGTAAGCGAATATGATCAGTAGCCTCTGGTGCAGGAGCATATTTCCAATCAGTGAAAAATTCTAATTTTTTTGTTTCTTTTTTTGCCATTTCGTTTAACTGTTATATTAGTGTGTTAATTGCTTATTTTAAAAGATTCGGCCCATTGTGGGAAAAACGTTTTATTAATAAAATGAGTTTTAGTATTATTTTCAGTTTCTAAAAGCAAAACAGGATTATTTTCTTGAGAATTATCTATTACAAAAAAACGTTTAGTTAATGATTTTACTTTACAAAAATTCTTACTTTCATTATTTAATTTTACCAGCTTTATTTTTTTTAATTGATTTTTGAAACTCAATTTTTAAAACACTACTTAAAAACTTACCAAACCCAGATAATTCATCTAATTGTTTTTTCTCCTTGTTTGTAGTGATTTTTTTCATTTTTTAATTTTAAATACATTAATCCACAGATATATAATCTTTACTGTAATAAACTCCTTTAGCTTCTTTTTCTAATTGTAAAATTATATCGTTTGCTAACGAGCTAGCCCCAAAGCGAAACCATTTATTATCTAACCAAGCGTTGCCCAAGGTTTCGTGTAACATAACTAAATATTGTAATGCGCCTTTAGCAGTACTAATTCCGCCAGCGGGTTTCATCCCAACTTGTGTGCCTGTTTTGTAATAATAATCTTTTATTGCATCTAACATTACTAGCGTTACAGGCATTGTGGCAGCTACGCCAATTTTACCTGTTGATGTTTTAATAAAATCTGCGCCAGCATAAATAGCAATATCACTTGCTTTACGAACATTATCCAGGGTTGATATTTCGCCAGTTTCGAAAATTACTTTTAAACGAGCGTTGTGCTTATGTGTTAATTCTTTAATGGTTGCAATTTCATCAAAAACAAAATTATAATTTCCCTTCAAAAATTCGCCTCGGCTAATAACCATGTCTATTTCATCGGCACCGTTATCTAATGCTAATTTTGTATCTAACAATTTAATTTGCATTGTTGAGTTACCACTCGGAAAAGCTGTTGATACAGATGCTACCTTAACCGTACTGCCCTTTAAAGCATCTTTAGCAGTTTTAACCATTGTTGGGTAAACACATACTGCAGCAGTTGTAGGTATGTTAGGCAACGCATCGTGCGGATGCATAGCTTTGTAACACATTTGTTTAACTTTGCCTTCGGTATCTTTACCTTCAAGTGTAGTTAAATCTATCATATTTAAAGCCAACTTTAGCGCTTGCACTTTACTAGCTTTTTTAATACTACGGGTATTAAATCGTGCTATACGCTCCTCTATTCCAACCTGATCTATAGTTGGGCTATTTTTAAAATCGTAACTCATCGTAATATCTCTTAAATCAATTTATACTATCAAAAATAACATTATTTATTGTAATTTTTAAATCTAAACTAAAACAAATTAATAGTAAATTTAAAAATCATAATTTAAACTATGGAACAACCAACACCTCCTAAAAAATGGAAATTCGCCTTGTTAATTTGGTGTTTTATTTATCCATTAATTACACTGCTATCTTTATTTTTATTACCACTACTTGTTAGTTTTGCAGTACCATTAAAAACATTAATAATGAGTTTAATACTAGTGCCATTAATGGCATTTTTTTATATACCATTTATTAGCAAATACTTTTTTGTTTGGTTGCGTAAATAACTATTTAAAAAAACAATTTATTTTTATATCCTTTTAATTAAAACTTTACAATTGCTTTATAAAATATGTTTGCACTGTGCGATAAAATAATATCAAAAAACATTTTAAAGCCTAACCGTAAAATTTTTAGTAATTATAATTTTTCGTGTTTTGATGATATAAATAATGTACCTCAAACCGAATGGGATAAAGCTGTTGATGGAAAAAATATTTTTTTATCATATAGTTATTTAAAAACAATTGATGCTCAAAAAAACGAAAATTTTAGATTTAAATATGTTATTGTTTATAACAGAAACAGTGCCATTGGCGTTGTCTATTTTCAGATAAACGATTTTTCGGCTTCGTTGTTTGGCGATTTAGTATCGAGCCAGATTGAAGAGTTAAAAGGAAAACGCACTTCGATATTTAAAAAATACATTGAGCATAATGAAGATGAAACAATTATGCGCTTAGTAACATGTGGTAATAATTTTATTAGTGGCGAGCACGGTTTTTATTTAGATGTAAATAACAGAAAAATTAAATTTAAAATTATTGAAAATGTTATTGACTGCGTTGCTCGAGCCGAAAAACTACGAGGTAAAATATCGGCTATTTTAGTAAAAGATTTTTATGAAGATGGCTTTGGCGATAAAGATTGTTGGTATTGCACCCGTTTTAAACATTTTAATGTTGAGCCTAACATGATTATTGAGTTGCCAAAAAATACATCATCGTTAGATGAATACCTTGCAACGTTTAGTAAAAAATACCGTCAACGAGCTCGTAATATTTTTAAAGCAAGTGCCTTGTTACAAAAAAAACGGTTATCAGTAGCAGAAATTATTGATAATAAAAATACATTGCACACGCTTTACTCGCAAGTTTTTGATCACGCAAAGTTTAAATTAGCACACTTAAACGATAATTATTTTGCAGATGTTGCTGCAACGCATACCCAAAATTTTTATGTTGATGCATGGTTTTTAAATGATAAAATGATATCGTTTGCAAGTGGCTTTATATTAAACAACGAAATTGAAGCACATTATATAGGTTTTGATTACGCTATTAATAAAGAGTACGAATTATACCAAACGCTTTTGTACAGTTATATTGAAGAGGCAATACATTTAAATAAACATAAAATAAATTTAGGCCGAACGGCATCAGAAATTAAAACAACTGTTGGCGCAAAGCCTTACGAATTATTATGTTACATAAAGCCACAAAACACGGTATCAAAACTAATTATGAAACCATTTATGCAATTTTTGCAACCAAGCGAATGGATACCTCGCAATCCTTTTAAAGAAGATTAAAGTTTAATGATGACAGTTTATTGTATACCAGGCTTAGGTTGCACCGATAAATTATTTATTAATACGCAACTAAAAAACTGCAACATTGTTGTTTTAAATTGGCCTACACCTAATAAAAACGACACAATGCAAGGTTACTCCCAAAAATTTATTTCGCAAATAAACCAAAACAAACCGTATTGTTTATTAGGTGTATCGTTTGGAGGAATGTTATGCACCGAGCTTGCACATATAATTAAGCCACATAAAACATTTATTGTATCGAGTGCTAAGCATAAGTACGAATTGCCTTGGTTTTTAAGATTACTGGGTAAAATTAAATTACATAAATTATTGAGCGAACGCTACCATCGAAAAATGGCTTACCATGGCAAATGGTTTATTGGTTTTGGAACAGCGTATATTCCCGAATTTTTAGGCATGGTAAATAGCATGACAGCAAACTATTTTACATATTGCATAAACACAATTGTTACTTGGAAACGAGCAAGCATAACAGCAAAAATTATACACTTGCACGGCACAAGTGATAGACTGTTGCAATTTAAAAACACAACACCAAATTACTCAATAGTTAATGGCGGGCATGCCATGATAGTTTTTAATGCAAGCGATATAAATAATATTATTGAAAAAGAATTAATTTTAAATTAAGTGGGGCATGTAAATCGTTTTTTACAAGTAACGTATTAGCGCTTTAGTTTATTAGTTAACTATTTTGCAACTCTTCCCAAAACTCGGCGCCACGGCGCGTGTGTGGTATTACAATTGTGCCACCAACAATATTTGCAACTGCAAATATTTCATAAATCTCATCGGTAGTGCAATGTTGCTCGTAACATTTTAATAAATGATATTTTATGCAATCATCGCAACGCAAAACCATACTTGCAACTAAGCCTAGCATTTCTTTAGTTTTTACGTTTATTGCACCTTCGGCATAGGTTTGAGTATCTAAATTAAATAAACGCTTAATTACAAGGTTATCTTTACCTAAAATTACTTCGTTCATTTTAGAACGGTATTCGTTAAATTTGGTTACACTATTTGCCATCATATATGAGTTTAAAATCGTTAGCTATTTCTTTAGTTGAGTTAAAGTTAATGTTTTTACTTAAACTATTTTTTCCTTTATAATCATTATCTACTGGTATTTTATGGCCAAAATTTTCAATTTTATAAAAAATTAAAGCGTTGTGAATACTATCATTTCCAAAAAAATATTTTATAACTGGTTGCGTTGTTTCTAAATAGTTTTTAATAAATAGGGGTTCATTTTTTACGTTATGCACATTTAACCATTGCTTAATGCTTTGGTTGCAATAAGCATAATTAGCAATAAAATCGTTAGTACCATGCATTAAAATAATGGTAGGATACTTGCCTTTATATTCGGGATTTTGTAGGCGTACCAAACTACCCCACTCATCATCAGTTTTAATAATTGTTTTACCTATTAGCTTAATAGCATTAAAGCCAGTTGCAACTTTGTAAGGCGTACCAGCTAATATGGCGGCACTATTAATTAACCACGGCAAATTAGCACAAAGTATTTGAGTAACATTTGCACCTGCCGATACTCCGTACACAAAAATTTTTGTGGTATCAATGTTAAGCGAATCAATTGCAAAACGAATCATTTCGTAAATAGATTTTGTTTCATCGTTTAAGTTTTGATTACTATCCTTAAACCAATTAAAACAAAGATTTGGGTTATTTGTAATTTTTTGCTGTGGATAAATAACTGTAAAATTATTTTGTTCTGCTACATTAGACCACAAGGTAATTACATCAATTTGCTTAGCTGTTTGGCCACAGCCATGTAATACTACAACAAGTGGTTTTTGCTGGATACTGATTTGCTTGTTGTAATAAAACAATTTTAAATTACCTGGGTTACTTCCAAAATTTATTTGCTCGGTAAGTAATTGTTGGCAAAATAAATTAAGTGGTATAAATAATAGTAGTAATCTATTTTTCATTATTTTTTTTAACAACATAAGCACTCACAAAAATACTTATTTCGTACAATAAATACAT
>JAYSUQ010000297.1:0-23618 GCA_043718985.1 Bacteroidota bacterium
GCAAATGTTTTAGTACAGCCGTTACTTGTTACATCTACATCGTTACTAATTGAACTTGCGGGTGTAACAACAACATTAGATGTTGTGCTAACTGATGGGTTCCAACTATAAGTAAACGCACCATTGCCACCACCCGCAACAATTGAGATGGTAACAGTTGAGCCAGCACAAATTGTACCACTCGGTGCATAACTAAGTGTACCTGTTATAGGTGTTGATGAAATACTACCTGTTACTGGAACTAAAGCGCTTGGAGTACAACCTATTATTGTTGATTGAGCATAAACTGTATACGAACCACCAGCTACTCCAATGTTTTGACCATAATTTAAACTTGAGCCAGTTTGCACTAACGTTGTGCCGCCTGCATCCGAATACCAATTATAATCGCTTACACCACTAGCGGCATTAATACCAACTAACACATTACCAACATCGCACTGTAAAGCATCTAATGGTAGTGGAGCAGGAACTGTTGTAGGCGTTAAAGCAACTGGCGTTAAAGTACTTGAGCATCCAGCCGAATTTGTTGCAGCTACATAAACCATAGTTGCAGTTGCATTAGCCATTGTATAACTAGTACCTGTATTTAATAATGTTGTGGCAGTTGCATTGTTATACCAATCAAAAACTACACTACTTGGTGCAGTTGCAGTAAACGTTGCCACACCGCCACTACAAATACTATTTGCGACTGCTGTAGGTGCAATTGGGTTTGGTTGTATTGTTATTGTTTGGGTAACAGCAGTTAATGTACCGCAGCATTGCGATGCTAAACTTAAGTTAACTGTATACGTTATTGGTGCAGTACTTGTATTTGCAAAATTAATTGCTGTTGCCGTTGCTGTATTTGCAGTAATAGTTGTTGTAACAGGGTTTGTACTCCAACTGTATGTTAAGCCTGCTGTACCTGCAACCGAACTTACGAAATTAGCTGAGCCTGGGCAAATTTGTGCAGCAGATGCTAGTATGTTACCAGTATTAGGTGGCGCAACTAAAACGTTTGTAAAATCAGTATACACATCGTTTTGTGGGCCAGATGTTGATACCTGAGCAATAGCTGGAATATTTAATGTCCATCCATTTGCTGCAACTGCCAAACCTCCATCTCCAGATGCGTTATCTACTAAACGTAAATTCCAAATACCGTTAGGGTTGTAAGAACCACCACCAATTGCTGCAAATGTTGTAATGTTTGATGTAACCGCACAATCGGTATAAACCGTTGTTTCTGGTTTAAAAGATGTGCCTGCGCCAGGGCAAGTTGCTGCCATTGCTGCTCCTGCGGCATCAGCAAATGTAACATTTGTTAATGTGCACGCTCCTCCGTTACCCCTGTTGTTAGTTAACCCTAAAATTTGGCCATTAGGCGCTACTAAAAATAACGAAGCATCGCTTAAAAATGCGTGGCTATTTGTAGTTAATTTAATTGTAATTCCTGATGAAGTTACTGGAGACGAATAACCACTAACTGTTATTGCATTATTAATAGTACCAGGGCAAGCCGATGCAGCAGATAACGATGCTGATGCCGCAGTATTTGTAAAAGAACTTGCTGCAACTGCTGGTGTAGTAATAACTGTTACCGACGATGTTAACGCAATTGTTTTACGGCCTAAGCCAGTATATTGAATATCGTTTACGGGTGTTCCAACTCCTGTAGCTGGAGCAGATGTTGTTCCAAAATTAGTCCAATTAATTGGTGCTGCACCAGTTGTTGTATAATCTATATTCACATTACTACATGCAATGTTTTCGGCAGTTATTAATGCTTGCGCATCTAAATTTAATGTTGTGTTAATTGTTAATGCGCTACCCGATGCTAACTTAGCCGCTACAGATTCGCCAGGCATTCCACTTCCGCCTGCTCCACCTGCACCACCATCGCCACCTGCACCACCATTTCCACCATCGCCTTCTCCTTCGCCAGTACATGCATCTGCACAACCACCTATGCCACCAGTTCCACCGTTTCCTTTTGTGCCACCTAAACCACCAGTACCACCTACACCAGCGCTACCATTAACTAATTTACAATCGGTTATATTTCCATTTGCACCATTACTATTTAAAAATACGGCATAAGCAGAACCCCCACCATAACCAGCAGTACCTAAAGTGCCACCCTGGCCACCACCACCACCTGCGCCACCGCCAGCACCAACTCCACTAAAACTGCATAAAATTCCGCCTGGGTCGCCTGCGCCACCGCTACCGCCTTTACCGCCACCGCCACCAAAGCCACTTGTACCTGCGGTTCCTACCGAACCTGAATTCCAATATCCTGATGCAATAGCTCCAGCAGAACCATTTGATCCTGCTGATCCTGATGCTCCAACTGTTCCCGCACCGCCAGCAATACCATCGGGCTGGCTTCCGCCACATCCACCATCGGTTACTGCTGTGCCGCCAGTTGTTCCTCCAGCGGCTCCAGCACCACCATTACCACCATTACTTCCAATGCCTGATGCACCTCCACCGTTTCCGCCAGTACCACCAGCTCCGCCTTCTCCACCCATTTGAGCATTTGTTCCGTTTTCGGAAACTATTTGCGTGGTGTTTTCTGAAAGACAAGCAAAATCCCAAAGAGATATACTTGTTTGTGTCATACCACCACCAGCAGTTTGTACACCGCCATCACCATCTTCAATAGTTAATACATTTGCATCATCGGTGCAACCGTTTCCACCACCGCCTGGTAATTTTATTGCTACGTTACCAGAACCACCAGCTGCGCCATTAGTGCCATTAACACCTGCTAAACCTGCGCCAGCGTTACCTGAAATAATTTTACAGCGCACAATGTTGTAATTATTACAGCTATTCATATATATACCATAAGTAGATATACCAAATGGCTTTAATGTTGTTGACGCTGTAGCATTTTGCACTTCAATGGTTAAATCTTGTAATCTAAAATTATTAGCGCCTGAGGCAACGTCAATTGCCGTTAATCGTTCGGCTGGTGCAGTGCCTTCGGTTGCTGTGTTTAATCTGTAAATACGAGTTCCTCTGTTAGGAAAAGCCCCTGTTGTGCCTGTTGATGATGTTTTTAAAGTATAAGCCGTATTATAACCGCCTTCAATTGTTACAAAACTATTTAAACTTAATGGGGCAGTAATGCTATAATCGCCAACGGCCATTTTAATAGTAATGGCATTACACGCTGCTAAACCTAATGCTAATTGTATTGTTGTTGGCGATGTTTTATCTAAACCTGTACCACCACCTAATGGCGAGGCATAAATAATATCGCAACTTGGAGGCGATGATGGTGATAATATATTAACGTTAGAAACAGCCGTATTGCCAACACAACCTTGGCTTGAACTAACCGAAACAGAATATGAACCTGCACCTGCAGATGCTATAGTTGATGATGCCACGTTATTATTAGTTTGCGTTGCACTACCCGACCAAGTGTAACTACAAGTTGCACAAGCCGCCCCACCAATTGTTGCTGACGCAACTAAGGGCGTAGTACCACTACAAAGCGATGCATTTAAAGGATTAACCGTTACTACTGGTGGAGATTGAATATCTACATTAATTGATGTATTGCGCGTACAACTATTAAAAGTAGCCGTTGCATAATAGGTGTTATTAATTGTGGGATTTACCACTAACGAATTTTGTGTAGATGCAACTGGTGACCAACTATAAACTTCACCATTAGATGGTGGATTAATAGTTAAGGTAGATGGCTGCCCCGCACACACAACCGTTGATGTTGCAGAAATTGTTATTGGAGCCAAATAAGCAAATGTAAACGATTGGGCAGTGCTCATTGCATTACCACATTTATCTAAAATAGTATTAAGATCTGTGCCAGCTTGTATATTTACAGTGTAAATACCTGTAGTTAGACCTGTGTTATTAAATGTAACTGTTGCATAATTAGTGTTTGATGAGCCTGTTGAACATAAATTGCCAACAACCGATGTTGTAGGAACAGCACCTGTTGGACCAGTAATTGCAAATTCGGAACCCGAAACAGTATTTGTTAATGAACTACATAAAACTGGTTCAGAAAAATACACATTAAATGTATTACCATTACAAGGTACTGTTGTAGATGCAATTGCTGGAGCATTATTATCAAAAATTGTAGCCGTGCCGCCAAACGTTAAAGTATAACCATTTGTGTTAGCCGAATAATTATCAACTATTAATGCAAACGTTTCGCCAGCATTAACGTTTAAACCTGGCATAGTTGGTATGCCGCCAGCGCCAATACTTAAAGGTATTGTTGCCGATGTTGGCAATGTTAACCCCGTGCTGCCATATGTTGCCGAAAAATTACAACGAACTGGCGTAGCGCTTGGCACACCTGTGCAACCAATAGATGTAATATTATATAAAGCAAAATCGTAATCGTTTGCGGTATTTAATAAAAATGAAAATGTACCTGAGTTTTGAACTGTAAAAACATACCAAACAGAGTTTGATTCGCGGCTACCCAAACACGTTGAGTTAGATACTTCTTGTATTGATCCAAAACCTGTGTAAGATGAATTTTGAGTATACGATGCAGTACAAACAGGCACAGCGTTGTCACAATCTTGCTCAGCACCTGTTATCATTAAATGATTGTTTTGCGGAATGCCCCGTGCATTAGTATAGGCAACAGATAATCGTTCTTTAATAGCTAACTCCTCTTTAGTTGGTAAACGCCCTTGTTGCGCAAATGCTTGGTTTATAAATAGCGAACATAAAAGTACCGCACAAAATAAAGCTTTAATTTTTTTTGAAGAAAACACCATAAAATAGTTTTTTAGTAATTATTCAAAGATATTTGTTTGTAGCACTTAAACAAGCGAAAACTAATTTAAGCAAATAAGTAAGGCCTAAAAACGAACTAAAACCGAGTAAAACAGTTTTATACTTGAGTGAAACAGGTGAAATGTTTATTTAATTAAAAATAAATAAGCCTTTTAATTTTTCTTCTGTTTTTAAAATATGAGTAAATAAAATTATTTTTCCAATAATATATTTTTCTTTAAAATAAATAGACTCCGTTTTAATTAAATCGTATTTTTCTATCGACGATAAATCGATTAAACGAGCAATGCTGTATATATTAACCTCGTCAAATGCATCAATAGGCAACGCATTTTGTTGTGTTATCCAAATATAATCTTTAATTAAATCTTGTAATGTAATTGATGGCTTACTGTAAATTGTATCTTCAAACTCTATTATTGCAGCTCCATATAATTTAGGGTGTAACACCGTTGAATATTCAACTATTTTAAAAACTCGGCAACCTTCAATAACAATATCCATTTCGCCATTATCAAAAGTTTTTGTTACGTTAATTATTTTTACTTCAATTCCAAAATCGCTTACCTTTTTTTTATAAACAAACGGAATTCCAAAATGAGCCTCGTTATCAATACAATCGGCAATTAACTGCTTGTAGCGCTCTTCGTAAATGTGTAACGTTTTTGTTTCGCCTGGTAACAATACCACATTTAGCGGAAACATTGGTATGGTGAGTTGTTGCGTTGCCATTGTTTAAAATTTTAAATGGTTATACTTTTTTTACTCGAGAATGTGCATCGTTACAATTTCAATAATCGTGCGCAAATATATTTATTTTCTACTTTTAAATAAGTAAAACAACGCTTTTACTCAATATAATGGCTAACAATTACTTGTGGTTAAAAACACACAGGCGGTAATAATAGTTTATGTATTTTAATTTATCTTTAGTATGCTAAATTTATAATTTAAAAAAAATGAAAAAATACATTATTCTTTTTTGTGTTTGCCTTAGTGCATTGTTTACCTTCAATTTTTCGAAAGATTATTTTGAGGTATCTAAAAACCTCGATATTTTTAATACACTTTACCGCGAATTAAATATTGCTTATGTAGATGAAACAAAGCCTGGGCAGTTAATGAAAACAGGCATTGAGGCAATGCTATCATCATTAGACCCATACACAAATTATTATGCCGAAAATGATATAGAGGATTACAAGTACATGACAACGGGCGAATACGGAGGCATAGGTGCGTTAATTTTAGATATTAATAAAAAAATTACCGTATCGGAACCCTACGAAGGATTTGCTGCCTACAAGGCTGGTTTGCGTGCAGGCGACGAGATTATTGAAATAAATGGTATAAATGTTACAAACAAAAAAACCGACGATATAACAACCATGCTAAAAGGCCAGGCAGGCACTCCAATTAAAATTAAAATACTGCATTTAGGGCAATCTACCCCTGTTGAAGTTAATATGATGCGCGAAGAAATTAAAATTAAAGCGGTGCCTTACTATAGTATGCTTAACACAGAGGTTGGCTATATTAAATTAACCAGTTTTACAGATAATTGTTCGGGCGAAGTAAAAGATGCATTATTAAAGTTAAAGGAACAAAACTGCAAATCGTTAATATTTGATTTGCGAGGCAACCCAGGAGGCTTGTTACAGGAAGCTGTAAATATTGTAAACCTATTTGTAGATAAAGGCAACGAAGTTGTATTTACAAAAGGAAAAGTAAAAGATTGGGATAAACAATACTTAGCCGTAAACAACCCCATTGATAAAGAAATGCCCTTAGTGGTTTTGGTAGATAATAACTCAGCATCAGCATCAGAAATTGTATCGGGAGCGCTACAAGACTTAGATAGGGCCGTGGTTTTAGGACAACGCTCTTACGGAAAAGGATTAGTGCAACAAACCCGCGATTTAACCTATAACACAAAACTAAAAGTAACAGTTGCAAAATATTACATACCAAGTGGTCGTTGCATACAAGCGTTAGATTACACACACAAAGACATTGACGGTAGAGTTGAAAAAGTGCCCGACTCGTTAATTACAGCTTTTAAAACTAAAAATGGTCGCATTATTTATGATGGTGCAGGCGTGTTGCCTGATGTTAAGACCGATGAGTTAAAATACAGCAATATTTTAGCGGTTTTATTAAACAAACAACATATTTTTAATTATGTAAATAGCTATTTATTAAAACACCCCCAATTGCAAGCTACAGCAAACTCCTTTAAGTTTAGTGATGCCGATTATGTTGATTTTACAACCTATTTAGCCGATAAAGATTATAAATATAAAACCCAAAGCGATTTTGCTTTAGAGGACTTAAAAGAAGATGCCTCGAACGAAAAATATTACGAAAGTATTAAAGTAGAATACGAAGCCTTAAAAAATAAAATGATTACCAATAAACAAAATGATTTAATGCGTTTTAAACCCGAAATAAAGCAATTTATTGAAGAAGAAATTGTTTGCAGGTACCAGTTTCAAAAAGGCCGAATAGAAGTGGCATTAAATTATGATAACGATGTAAATGAAGCAAAAAAAATATTAGCCAATAACGTTAAGTTAAAAACAATTTTAACTTTAATAGAAAAACCATCAAAACCATTTAACCCAAATAAACGTTTTTAAAATTAATTATTTTTATTTTGTTGATATACCGAATTCTGTTACTTTTGAGCTAAATTATTTAAAACAAAACTATAATGGGAAAAGGTGATCAAAAATCAAAAAGAGGTAAAGTAGCAGCAGGTTCATTCGGTAAAGTTCGTCCGCGTGCAAAATCTACAGCATCTGCACTTGCTAAAAAAGCAGCCGTAAAAGTAGCAATAGCTAAAGCAGCGAAATAAATTTTCAAAAACCGCCATTTAACGGCGGTTTTTTTATACCTTTTAATTGTGACTCAATTTATACCTAACTCTATAAAAATTGGTGTGCTTGGTGGTGGCCAACTTGGCCGAATGATGATACAAAGTGCCATCAATTACAACCTATATATTTGTTGTTTAGACCCCGATGCCAATGCGCCCTGCAAAACAATTGCTAACGAATTTACTGTTGGCAATTTAAACGATTACGATACTGTATATGAATTTGGTAAGGATAAAGATATTATTACCATTGAAATTGAAAATGTAAATGTTGATGCTTTAAAAAAACTGCAACAAGAGGGAAAAAAAGTGTTTCCTCAACCAGAAGTAATAGAGATTATTAAAGATAAGGGATTGCAAAAAATGTTTTATCAACGAAATGATATTCCTAGTCCCGATTTTTTTTTAATAGAAACAAAATCTCAAATAGAAAAGTACAATAATTTTTTTCCGTTTTTTCAAAAATTACGAACGGGTGGTTATGATGGCAAAGGCGTTGTTAAGTTGGGGCATCCTAACAAAACGGAGCAGGCATTTGATGCGCCAAGTATACTAGAAAGATTAGTAGATTTTGAAAAAGAAATATCCATTATTGTGGCTCGTAATCAAAGCGGCGAAGTTAAATGTTACCCAGCAGTTGAGTGCCAGTTTAACAGCGAAGCAAATTTGGTGGAATTTTTGTTTTCGCCAGCAAACATTAAAAAATCAATAGATAAACAAGCAAATGACATAGCAAAACTTATTGCCGAAAAATTAAACATAGTAGGCATTTTGGCAGTAGAGTTATTTGTAACTAAAGATGGCAAGGTGTTAGTAAACGAAGTTGCACCAAGGCCGCACAATAGTGGTCACCAAACAATAGAAGCTAATTATACATCGCAATTTGAACAGCACTTACGAGCAATTTTAAATTTACCCTTAGGTGATACTAGTATAATTAAGCCCGCCGTTATGATAAATGTGTTAGGCGAAAAAAATTACGAAGGCGATGCAAAATATGAAGGCTTTATTGATGCAATGAAATATAAAGGCGTGTACGTGCATTTATATGGCAAAGTTAAAACAAAATCGTTTCGCAAAATGGGGCATATTACGGTAGTTGACGATGATTTAGAACTTGCAAAAAAGAAAGCAATAATTATAAAAGATTTAGTTAAAGTAATTAGTTAGAGAGTACTCCTTTACCTCAACTATAATTTGAAATACTTAAAATCCTTTCTCTTATTTTTATTTATTTAAGACGCTATTGATTCTATTTACTATTTTTATCAAAAAAATTTACAAATTTTTTAATAGGTTTGATTAAGCAGCATCATATTTTAATAATAGGCATGGTTTGGCCCGAACCAAATAGTACGGCTGCTGGCAACAGAATGTTACAGCTTATAAATGCCTTAAAAAAATTCGATTATAAAATAACATTTGCAAGTACCGCAAGTAGTAGTGAGTTTATGTATAATGTTAACAGTATTGGTGTTAGTACATTTGCAATTAAATTAAATGATGTAAGTTTTGATGAATTTATTACAACACTAAACCCAACAATAGTAATTTTTGATAGATATATTATTGAAGAACAGTTTGGTTGGCGTGTTACCGAAAACTGTCCAAATGCTTTAAAAATTTTAGACACAATTGATTTACACTGCCTTCGCTTAGCGCGTCAAAAAGTTTTTAAAGAAAATAAATTATTTACGAATGATGATTTAATTAGTGATTTTTCGAAACGAGAAATTGCTAGTATTTATAGGTGTGATATTACGTTAATGATATCGGAATACGAAATGAATTTATTGAAAAATTATTTTAAAATTCCTAACAGTTTATTATTGTATTTGCCGTTTATGTTAGAGAATTTATCACTTTCAAAAACAAATGCGTATCCAACTTACGAAAACAGAAATCATTTTATATCTATCGGAAATTTTTTACACGAACCAAATTGGAGTGCGGTACAATATTTAAAAGATACAATTTGGCCATTAATTCGTAAGCAACTACCAACAGCCCAATTACATGTTTATGGCGCCTACCCTACCCAAAAAGTATTTGAATTGCACAATACACAAACTGGTTTTTTAATAAAAGGTAGGGCAAAAAATGCCCACGATGTAATGTTAGAGGCCAAAATTTGTTTAGCGCCCTTACAATTTGGCGCAGGTTTAAAAGGCAAATTAATAGATGCCATGCAATGTGGCACACCTAACATAACAACCACAATTGGTGCCGAAGGAATGTGTAATAATTTGCCTTGGAGCGGCTTTATTTGTGATAACCCACAAACCTTTGCCAATGAAGCTGTAAGTTTATATAACGATAAAACCGAATGGCTAAAAGCACAAACAAATGGGTATCATATTATTAATACCGTTTTTAATAAACACATTTTTGAAGAGGTGTTACACCGCACCGTACAAAACATCTTTAACACATTAACCGAGCATCGTAACGCTAATTTTATAGGCGCCATATTGCAGCACCACACCAACCAAAGTACCAAATTTATGGCACGATGGATAGAATTAAAAAATAAACAACTATTTTAAAATGAAAAAAGTGTCAGTTTATTTTTTTTTGAAAGGTTGATGGTATAACTTAATCAAATTTTGATTATTAATCAAAATTATTTTTTAGAGAGTAGTAAATATTTAAAAAAATGCCTACAATTAATGTAGGCATTTTTAGTAATTACTCGTTATAGTTAAGCTACACCAACTCCGTGGCAGCTTTTATATTTTTTACCACTTCCGCATGGGCAAGTATCGTTTCGCCCAATTTTTTGTTCAACTCGTATTGGTTGTTGCTTAGGTTTTTGAGGCTCTATGCTTTCATCACTTTTATCTTCACTTCTACTTTCAACTAATTTTTGTTTTGGTTGTTTAACGGGTTGTTGTGTAAATTGTGCTTTAGGTAATTGTTGTTTTGTATTGCCTTCATCAACAGGTAAACCGCCTTTAGATAAAAATGATATAATATCTTTGCTAGTTTTAGCAATCATTTCTTTAAATAAATTAAACGACTCAAGTTTATAAACTACCAACGGATCTTTTTGCTCAAGCGCTGCATTTTGAACCGATTGTTTTAAATCATCCATCTCGCGCAAATGCTCTTTCCACGAGTCGTCAATCATTGCTAAAATAACTGTTTTTTCAAAAACTGTAACTAACTCACGGCCCTGAGTTTCGTAAGCCTTTTTTAAATTAGCCATTACCTGTATACCACGCATACCATCAGTAAAAGGAGTTACAATGTTTTCAAAATTATTACTAGGGTTTGTGTACACATCACGCACCGTAGGAAAAACCATTTCGGCAATTTGCTGCGTTTTAAGTTTATAGTGATTTTCGCCAGCTATGTATAAATTATGAATTAATGTGTCTTCTTTAGTTTGTGAAAATTCTTTTTCGGTAAAAGGCGATTCGATTCCGAAATTTTTAATGCAATCAAAATTAAATCCTTCAAAATCTTTAGCGCTATGAAATTCGGTTACTATACTTTCGGCAACTTCATAAATCATATTTGCAATATCAACACTCAATCTATCGCCATACAATGCATTACGGCGGCGTTTATAAATAACATCACGCTGGGCATTCATTACGTCATCATACTCTATTAATCGCTTACGAGTTCCAAAATGATTTTCTTCAACCTTTTTTTGCGCACGTTCAATCGATTTTGAAATCATAGAGTGTTGAATTACTTCGCCTTCTTCTAATCCCATTCTATCCATTAAACTAGCAATACGCTCGCTACCAAATAAACGCATAAGGTTATCTTCTAAACTTACAAAAAATTGAGATGATCCAGGATCGCCCTGACGACCAGCACGACCTCTTAATTGCCTATCAACACGTCGGCTTTCATGTCGTTCGGTTCCAATAATTGCTAAGCCACCCGCATCTTTAACACCAACTCCTAATTTAATATCGGTGCCACGTCCTGCCATGTTTGTTGCAATTGTTACTGTGCCCGCTTGCCCTGCTTCGGCAACAATATCCGCCTCTTTTGCATGTAATTTAGCATTTAATACGTTATGCTTTATGTTTCGTAATTTTAACATACGGCTTAACAATTCACTAATTTCGACAGTTGTTGTGCCAATTAAAACTGGGCGCCCAGCAGCTACTAATTTTGCTGTTTCATCAATTACGGCGCTGTATTTTTCTCGTTTTGTTTTATAAACTAAATCCTGATCATCTTTACGAGATATGGCACGGTTTGTTGGTATTACAACCACATCTAATTTATAAATATCCCATAACTCTTGTGCTTCAGTTTCGGCAGTACCAGTCATACCAGCTAACTTGTTGTACATACGAAAGTAGTTTTGTAACGTAATTGTTGCATAGGTTTGTGTAGCAGCTTCAATTTTTACATTTTCTTTTGCTTCTAATGCTTGGTGCAAGCCATCGCTGTAGCGTCGCCCTTCCATAATACGACCTGTTTGCTCATCAACAATTTTAATTTGTCCTTCGGCAATAACGTATTCTTGGTCAATTTCAAATAATGAGTATGCTTTTAATAATTGTTGTACTGTGTGTATGCGCTCACTTTTTACACTAAACTCACGCAAAATAGCTTCTTTAAGTGCAATTTTTTCTTTAGGATCAGCAAATACTTTTTTCTCTAACTCTGCAATTTCTTCGCCAACGCTTGGTATAATAAAAAAGCCAGCATCGTCAGAACTTGATGTCATTAAATCAATTCCTTTTTCGGTCATATCAACCGAATTTTGTTTTTCATCAATTACAAAAAATAATTCACAGTCTATTTTATGCATTTCCTTTTGTTGGTCTTGCATGTAATAATTTTCTGTTTTTTGTAACAATGCTCTTACGCCAGGCTCGCTCAAAAATTTAATTAAAGCCCCATTTTTTGGCAATCCTCTAAAGGCACGTAATAATGGTATGCCTGCTTCTTTTTCGTTATTTTCAGCAAACAAACGTTTAGCATCGGCAAGGCATTGTTGCACATATGTTTTTTGTACCGATAATAATTTTTCTACACGTGGTTTAAATTCCATAAACTCGTGTTTATCGCCCATTGGAGTTGGCCCCGATATAATTAAGGGTGTACGCGCATCGTCAATTAAAACCGAATCTACCTCATCTACAATTGCAAAGTTTGGTTTGCGTTGCACTAAATCTTCTGTTTCGCGCGACATGTTATCACGTAAATAATCAAATCCAAATTCGTTATTTGTACCATAAGTAATATCGGCTAAATAGGCTTGTTTGCGTTCGGCAGTATTAGGGTCGTGTTTATCAATACAATCAACACTTAAACCATGAAACTGAAACAAAGGTGCATTCCACTCGCTATCTCGTTTTGCTAAGTAGTTATTAACAGTAACAACATGTACGCCTCGCCCCGATAATGCATTTAAAAATATAGGCAAAGTTGATACCAAGGTTTTGCCTTCGCCTGTTGCCATTTCAGAAATTTTACCTTCGTGTAACACAGTGCCACCAATTAATTGCACGTCGTAGTGTATCATGTTCCATAGCACTTCGTTACCTGCGGCATCCCATTTGTTTTTCCAAATAGCTTTATCGCCATTCATTACAATATTTTTGTAACGTGGTGCTATTGCTTTATCAAAATCGTTTGCAGTAACTTCAAGCTCTTCGTTTTCAGAAAAACGACGAGCGGTATCTTTTAAAATAGCATAAGCTTCGGGTAAAATATCAGTTAAAACACTTTCAATTGTTTTTGTAATATTTTTTTCAATACCGTCAATTTCTTTATAAATAACTTCTTTTTGATCTAAGTCTAAACTTTCTTCTTTTTCGGCACGCTCTTTTAAAGCCATAATTTGAGACTGTTCATCTTTTATCGCATCTTGTATTTTTTGCTTTAAAACATCTACTTTTGCACGTAACTCATCGTTAGATAAATTTTTAAGTGTTGGGTAAATCTCTAATATTTGATTAACCTTTGGTTGAATTAATTTAATATCGTTTTCGGATTTTGTACCGAATATTTTTTTTAAAAAAGTAAACATATTTTATTTTTATTTAAGGTAGCGAATGTACAAATTTTATACACGTATAAAACATTAATTTTTGTAATTTAAAATTTGCTTTCGACTGATTTTTAGTCAGTTATAGTGTTGGTTTAATTGCTTTACGGTTTATGTTAAATGCAGTATAAATTGATTTTATAATTATTTATTTTTAATATCGGTTGCCTTACAACATCAACTATTAAACCAATTGTTTTTTACTGCCAACAAATAGGCATTTTGTCATTATAATTTAGTGTTGTTATGCGATACACTTTTAATTAACCCAATGTAACCAATTATACCCGATAACAACGAGCCCGCAATAATGGCAATTTTAGATTGTATAATTAAAGACTCGTTATTAAAAGCTAATAGGCTAATAAAAATTGACATCGTAAAACCAATGCCAGCCAAGCAACCAACAAACCACAAATTAATTTTTGAAACCCCTTTAGGTAAACTGGCTATTTTTAAATAAACGCCAAGCATCGAAAACATAAAAATACCTAGTGGCTTACCAATAATTAAACCTAATGCAATGCCAACCGTATTTAAATTTATTAGTGCAGCAAAATTTGCGTGAGGCAATATAATTGCTGTGTTAGCCAATGCAAATAATGGCATAACAACAAATGCAACAGGCTTATGCAAAAAGTGTTGCAGTTTGTATGATATTGAGCCTTGCTGGCCTTGCTGAAAAGGAATTGAAAAAGCTACCAAAACACCTGTTATAGTTGGATGTATACCTGCTTTAAAAATACAATACCACATTGCGCTACCTAGCAACAAATAAGGCCAAAGCACATATACTTTTAGTTTATTTAATATTAATAACATAACAAAAATAGCTACTGTAAATAATAAATAATATTGGTTTAAGTTATTTGAGTAGCATGTTGCTATAATTACAATTGCTCCTAAATCATCAATAATAGCTAAAGCAGTTAAAAATATTTTGAGTGATAGTGGTACTTTATTACCAAGTAACGAAAGTATGGCTAACGAAAAAGCAATATCGGTAGCCATTGGTATTGCAAAACCACTTTGATATATTGTGTTTGAATTTAGATAACCATGAATTATTGCTGGTATTACCATGCCGCCAATAGCTGCCATTATTGGCAACGATGCTTTTTTTAAATTAGATAGCTCGCCAATGTATACTTCTCGTTCAATTTCTAAACCAACCATTAAAAAAAACAACGTCATTAGCACATCGTTTATCCAAAAATAAATAGGCTTGTTTGCAACAATTGTATGCCAACTATTAATGTAACTATTTGATAAAAATGAATTAGAAATTGCTAACGATAATGCCGTAAAAATAAGTAGTAAAATACCAGATGTTTTTTCGCTATCAATAAAATTGATGTATAATTTTGATAATTGCATGGCGTAAATATACAATTACCAGTTATGTAAAAAACATTACCACATATAAATTAAACCTAACCACTTGTAAATTTGTGTGTATAAAACTTATATTAATACGTACTTTAGCCATAGTGATTATTATAGGCAAACATAGCGTTAATAAAATAGTTAAATTGGTAATTGTATTTGTTGTGTTAGTTATAAAAACGACAACTGCACAACAATATAATTTTAAAAATTATTCGGTAGAAAACGGATTACCCTACATTCAAATTTTTGCTTTATATCAAGATAGTAAAGGTTATTTATGGAGTGGAGGTTATGGAGGCTTAAGTAAATTTAACGGAAAAACATTTAAAAATTATTCGCCTAAAAATGGGTTGGCAAATCATTACGTTAATGCAATTACCGAAGATAAAAAAAACAGAATTATAGTAGGAACGATTAATGGATTAAGTGTTATTGATGATGATAAAATAACGAACTATAACACAAAAAATGGCTTATGTAGCAAAAACATTACTGCTTTGTGTACCGATAATAATAACGTTGTTTGGATTGGTACAACTAAAGGGTTATGTAAACTCTTAAATAATAAAATAAGTGTAGTTAATGATTATAAAAATTTACAAATTAATTGTTTTAGTAATACACCTAATGGCTTATGTATAGGAACTAATAATGGCTTTTATTATAATAATAAAAATTATAATGAGTTACAAAGCCTTGCTAACAATACGGTATTAAGTTTAGCATACAATGCACTATCAAATAGTTTAATAATTGGTACACAAAACGGCTTAAGTATTTTTAGCTTCGATACTAAAAAAATTACTAATTACCATGTTAGCAATGGCTTGCTTGATGAGGCTGTTACAACGGTTGCCGTATCGCCAAAAGGCGAATTATTTATTGGTTCAAAAAATGGATTATTAAGCATTAATCAAAATCAATTTTACTATTACACCATTAAAAAAGATAATAACTCAAATAATGTGCGCGCCTTGTTATTTGATTATGAAGGTAATTTATGGATAGGCTCGCACAATGGTTTATTTAGATACAGAGATAAAGGCTTTGCAAGCTATGGTAACGAAGATGGTTTAGGTAGCGCATTAATTTATGAAATTAACGCCGACTTTAAAAAAAACATCTGGATAACAACCGAAAACAATGGTGTGTTTAAATACGAAAACGGTTACTTTAAAAACTACTCAACCAAAAATGGTTTGCACAGTAACCAAGTGCATTGCGTGTTGCCATTACTAAATGGTACTATATGGTTTGGAACAACTAACGGCATTTCTGTTTTAAATAATGATGGCTCGTTTAAAAACATAAATTTTGGTGGGCATAATTTGCAACAATCGGTTAATAGTTTATTGCTTGATGCTGATGGCAACATTTGGGCTGGAGGAAAAAATGAAGTTTGCAAATTTATAAAACAACACAACGCGTACACGCAACAATATTATACCATTGCAACAACAATAAAAGATGTAGATGTGTGGAGTTTAAAACAAGATAAAAACAAAACAATTTGGGCAGGCACCTATTTAGCAGGGTTATATAAGTTAGAGGGCGGAAAATTTATAAACCAAGCGGCAAACATAAAAACAGAATTTGAATCGGCTTTAGATATTGATTTTGATACAGATGGTTTGCTGTATGCGGCAACACTAAACGGAGTGTTGGTTTATAATCCTAAAACCCATACATCTAAATTAATATCCGAAAAAGATGGGCTAAGTTCGGAGCTAGTGTACAGCCTAAAATTAACCAATGATAAAAAACACATTTGGGCAGGCACTAACCAAGGCATTAATAAAATTGATGTATTAAAACTAAAACAAAATTATATTGATATTAAGCAATATAATAAAACAGATGGCTTTGAGGGTGTAGAATGTAACAGCCACGGTATTTTTGAAGATGAACAAAACGCCATTTGGTTTGGAACTGTAAATGGAATTGTAAAATATGCGGCAAACGAATTTATTACCAATGTTGATTTTGCTAAAACAACAATTTCAAATATAAAAATCTCTTATCAAGATACTGTTTTAAAAAACGGCACAACGTTACCTTATCACTTAAATAATATTTCGTTTTATTTTGATGGCATTTGCTTAACCAATCCCGATAAAGTTTTATATACCTATAAACTTGATGGCTTTGATAAAAATTGGAGTCCAAATACTGATGTTAATTTTTCTAAATACGATAACTTACCAGCTGGTAAATACACTTTTAAAGTAAAAAGTTGCAACAACGAAGGCATTTGGAATATTGAACCTGTTACGTTTTCGTTCACAATACGCCAAGCATTTTACAAAACGTGGTTGTTTATTTTTGGCTGCTTAGTAGTTATATTTTTAATTGTTTTTGGAATTTTTAAATACAGATTATCCCACTTGCAACTAAAGCAAAAAAACGAATTTGATAAAAAAGTAGAAATATCGAAAGCCGAATTAAAAGCCCTGCGAGCACAAATGAATCCGCATTTTGTGTTTAACTCTCTAAACTCAATACAACATTATATTTTAAATAATAAGGGCGATGAGGCCGTAAAGTATTTAAGTAAATTTGCCAAACTAATACGTAATATTTTAAATAATAGCGAAAAACCTACCGTAACAATTAACGAAGATTTAGAGGCCATTGTACTTTATTTAGAATTAGAAAAAATGCGTTTTGATAATAAGTTTACTTATACAATACATATTGACGATAACATTGACGCAGATTATGATGAAATACCGCCAATGATTATACAACCCTATTTAGAAAACGCTATTTTACATGGTATTAATCCAAAAGACGATTTAGGACATATTGATATACATATTAAATTAATAATAAATTATATAAAAATTTGCATTACAGATGATGGAATAGGTCGAGAAAAATCGAAAGTACTGGTAAGTGTTTTAAGTAAGCAAAAACATAAATCGTTTGGAATGAAAATTACAGAAGATCGTGTAAAAATTTTAAATTCGTTGCAACAATCGCATTTAAGCGTAAATATAATAGATTTGTATGATAACACTAAACAAGCAATAGGTACAAAGGTTGAAGTATATATACCATATCAAAAATAAATAATATCTACATATAAAATAGCCACTATAAAAAAATTTGTTGTAAACAAAAACTAATAAAAATAAGGCGTATACCATATGATAATAAATAAATAAATAAATAAATAAAAAATAAATAATATCTACATATGAAACAGCCGCTATAAAAAAATTTGTTGTAAACAAAAACTAATAAAAATAAGGCGTATACCATATGACAATAAAAAACAAATAATATCTACATATGAAAGCAGTAATTATAGAAGATGAAAAAAAAAGCAGAGAAATGCTTGAGTCGTTAATTAAAATTAATTTTCCGCAAATAACTGTTGTTGGCTTAGCTAAAAATGTGCAAGAAGGAGTTGCGTTAATAAAAACACAACAGCCCGATTTAATATTTTTAGATATTAGTATGCCCGATGGTACAGGCTTTGATGTGCTAGAAAAAGTACAAGGCTTAAAATTTGAAATAATATTTACTACTGCTACTGATAAACATGCCTTAAAAGCAATAAAATTTAGCGCCTGCGATTACTTATTAAAACCAATAGATATTGATGAATTAAAACAAGCGGTAGAAAAACTATTAGCAAAAAAGGTACCAAATAGTGGCATTGCAAGTATGGAAAATTTGCAATTTTTAATTCAAAATTTAAAAAAACAAGACGATAATTTTAGTAAAATTACCTTGCCAACAGGCAACGCCTACGAGGTGGTAACTATTAAAGATATAATACGTTGCGAGGCAGATGGAAGTTACACTAATTTTTATTTAGCTGATGGCAGAAAGCTAATGGTATCGGTTAGTTTAAAACATTATGAAGATTTATTACCCGAAAAAGATTTTTTGCGCATACACCACCATCACTTAATTAATATGAGCCACGTATTACGGTTTTTAAAAGTAGATGGCGGATATGCCGTAATGAGCGATAATACACAAATAGAAATAAGTCGCCGTAAAAAAGATGTTTTTTTAGAAAAACTAAACGACCAATAATTTAAATGAACGATTTATTAAGCATATACGATGTTTTATTACCACCTCTTTATTTAATTATAGCAATTGCTTATGGTTATATTGTAACTAAACGTAATATAAATAAAAACCCTGAGTACGAATATTTTTTAAAAGGATTAGTGGTTCGTATTTTTGGTGCAATAGCATTAGGCTTAGTTTACTTTTTTTATTATGGTGCAGGCGATACACTTAACTACCATCAAACTGCATCTGCCTACAGTAACTTAACTAAGTTAGATGATTTTTTGGAAGGATTGTTTGGAAGCGGTTTAAACTATTACTTTAACTTTAATGCCGATACAGGTTTTCCGATTTATAGACAACACGACCAGCATGCTTTTTTTGTTGTACGCTTATTAATTCCTATAGAGATATTAGGTTGTAAATCATATTTTAGCACAGCAATATTAGTAGCTACATTAACTTATGGTGGCTTATGGAAATTATACCAAACATTTTTAAAAGAATTTCCACTTTTGCGAAAGCAATTAGCAATTGCATGTTTATTTGTGCCATCGTGTGTGTTTTGGGGGTCGGGTTTAATGAAAGATTCCTTTACCTTATCAGCTGTTGGCTGGTTTACGTATGGATTTTATAGTTTTTTTATAACAAAAAAACGAACTACTAAATATATCATAGTTTTAATTATATCCTCTATTATAATTATAGCAATTAAGCCTTACATTTTTTTTGCATTACTACCTGGTTCTATTTTATGGATGAGTAATAGTGTTATAAAACAAATAAATCACAAATTTGTAAGGCTTTTGTTTACCCCATTTTTATTTATTATAGGTATTGGTGGTGGATACTTTGCTTTAAAACAATTAGGCGATAATTTAGGGCAATATAAGCTCGATAAGGTTTTAGATAAAGCAGTTGTAACACAGCAAGACATGAAGGCTGAATACTACGGGGGCAAAAGTTTTGATATTGGTAATTTTGATGCAAGTTTTGGAGGCGTTATATTAATGGCTCCATCAGCAATATTTGCAGGTATTTTTAGACCAGCTATTTGGGATGTGCGTAATGTAGTTATGCTTATCTCTTCTTTAGAAAACACTTACATTTTATTACTCACTTTGTTTTTATTAATTAAATTAAAGTTTTTTGGTTTTTTTAGCTTAATAAACGAAAATCCATTATTACTATTTGCCATGTTGTTTTCCCTCTTTTTTGCCTTTTCGGTTGGCTTAACAGTTGCAAATTTTGGCTCGTTAGTTAGGTTGCGAATACCCGAATTACCTTTTTTTGTATCAAGTATTTTTATATTAAAACATTTATACGAAACTAAAAAGAAAAATGGATTATTTACTTAAAACCATCGATTTAAATAATTGTTCTTTAACTAAATTTTCTTTACCTGCCTCCTCGTTAGCAATAAGTGTGTAAGTCGAATCTAAATAAGTTTTAAAAACTGCTCTAAATGTATTTACCGAACTTATATTTTTTGTTAAATAAGTATGTTTTTTTGAATTGCCAAAACGAATGCAATTTAAAATTTTTGAACGCGTATCAAACACATCGTCAGCATTTTTTGATGTTAGCCAAGGTCCGTGATCTGACTGTAGTATAAAAACAGCATTGCTATCTTTGCTAATAATTGCGTTTATAAAATTTTGCGAAATTTTATTAATGTATTTTAACTGGGCTATGTAGTTTTTTTTTGGTTCCCATGAGTTATCACCATCTTTAATACTAAATGTGCGCTTACCATTTTCATTAAACACATAAGGGGGATGAGGGGCAACTATGTGTATGAAAATAAATTTTGGAGCTACTGAATTTAAATTTGCTACAACATCTAACATTTCAATTTGACTTTTTAATCTTAAAAAAGGAATAAATCCAAATAAATCATCTAATCTGCAAATACTGTATTTTAAAATACTTCGTTCAAATTCGTTAGGGGCTTTAATTTTAATTATCGAATCTATTTGTGAAAAGCCACTTGTTACCGCATAACCAGATTGTAATCGGTACGTTTTGTAACCTTCTTGTTTTAATACGGCTAACACTTTATTGGTTCTAATCTTTTCAAAATAATTAACTACACTATCTTTTAAATGATATTCCATATTAAATGTAGCAGATAAAGATGGGGAGGTAGAATAGTAATTAGAAAATGAACTATCGGCCACATAAAAATTATTGGTTGTTAAAAACGAAATAAACGCACTATTATCATAATTATAATGTTTTTTTAAAATATGTTCATTCGCATAACCATCAAGTACCATATAATAAATGTTTGGTAGTTTTTTATTGGGGTTGTATTTTAAACCTTCAACCACAATTGAATTTTGATGCTTTATGTTTATTGAATTTAAAACAAGTTTAATAACGTTAAAACATAATAAAAATAATATCAAAATATTTAAAAAATAATTTACTCTAGTTCCTACAACAATTTTTTTATTTACAAAGCAAACAACCGTAACAATATAAATAACGTATAAAATTATGGCGTAACGATGAATGTTTTTTAAAGGCCAATAGCCACTGTAATATAAATTCTCTAAAAAATCGTATAAAACACCATAATTAAATAAGGCTAAAAATATTAAAGTAGTAATTATACCTGCTTTAGTTTTTTCTTTTATAAAAAAATATACTATGCCATAAATTAATATAGCAACAAAAGTTCCCGCAACAAATGTTCGGTGCATCATGTGCAACTGAATTAACTCAACGTTTTGAGCATACAAAAAAAACGATAAAAAAAACGTTAATAAAAATGGATGCAATGGATATTGATGTAAAAATTTACGCACGCTTTGTCATTAAAAATAATACACGTTCCGATTCATTTATTTTTTCTGATTTCAATATCGAAAAGTATTTTTCAAATTCGTTTTTAAATCCATCGAGTGTATAATTACTGAAAACATCTTTTTTGGTGATTAATAATTTTTGGGTTTGCGAATCGTTTTTTGGAACAAACTCAATAATTAAATTTTTAGCAATTAAAGCAAATAATTCGGCAATTTTTGATAATGGTACATTGTTTCCAATTGCCAAATGGTGTATTACTGCTAAGGCCATAACGGTATCAAAATTTGCACGTTGGTAAAAGGATAAACGTTCTGTATTTGCCCAACCAATTGCGGGTGTTGGATTAGAAAAATCAACAACTAAGGGTAATATATTTTTAATTTCACTTTGTTTTATTGCCTTATGTAATTTTTCAATAACTAAATAATCAAAATCAACCCCAACAACATTATTTGCAACTTGCGATGCTACTACAGAAAACTCACCTTCGTTGCATCCAACATCTAACACGTTATTAGCTTTTGTTTCAATTAAAAAGGTTTTCACTAATTGTTTTTTTTGATCAAAAGATTGATTAGAATATGAAAATGTTTTATAATATTCCGACCATTCTGTTTGAGTTTTAGGCAATTCAAGTTTTTCTATTCCCGATTTTAAAAACAGTATAAATGCCGTTAATCGTGATTTAGGTAAAACTATTTTTTTAGTTTTTATCGAATTATCTGCCTGATACTTTGTTTCTAACTTTGCGTGATAGTGAATGTGACTCCAAACAAAAAAATTAAATTTAGTTTTATATGGTAAGGCACTAGCTGCAGCATTTAAAGGTACGCCTTCTATATTAGACCATAATAATTTTACTAAAGCAGGGTTGTTGTATTTAAAAAACAATAAGGGCGCTAAAAAATGTTGGCAAAATTGTTTGTATGCTACCCAAGGTGCTCCATCAACATATTCTTCAAACGATGTTGTATCAATAAAAATGGGCGACCCAGCATTAAATTGCACATTATAAGAGCTTGCATCTTTTAACGACAAACCTTTTTCAAGGGCTTTTAATTGAATGTTTAGTGTAAGTAAGGCTGCTTCTTTAAACTGAGTAAAACTCCACTCGTACGGATACGAGATAAAAGGAATTAATGTAGGTTCAATTATTTTAAATACAGATGGGTCGTTCATTTCTGTATCTGATACTTCAGTATGATTTACCAATAAATTTGATGTTTGCAAATCTTTTAACAAACCCGATATTACAAGCTTTTCGTAATTTATTTTATATGATTTATAAATTACACGAACTAATTTTTTGTCAACAGAAACGATTCTGGCATCAGCATCTCTAAAAGATGATTGGTGAAAATGATAACTCATCGTTATTTTTCATCGTCTGTCTTTTTTTTAAAAAAAGAAGATATTTTATACCAAAAATTTTTAAAAAACAAACCAAAAGCAACAACACCACCTATTAATAATTGTAGTAATAAACTTCCCGTCCCTGGATCAATATATAGTTTCGTAAACATCTAATAAAGGTATCATTTTAATTAAAAAAACAGAAAATATTTTTTTAATTTTTACGTTCAATTTTTAAAAATTACCTAATTTTTCTTTTTTAAAAAGTTTACGGTAAGTATTGTAAATAAATCCTAATAATTTTTCATTATTAGGATAATCTGTATACCACTTTGGCGGTAAGTC
>JAYSUQ010000298.1:0-2678 GCA_043718985.1 Bacteroidota bacterium
TAAATGGCAATGCCATTGTATCATCACCATACACAAACTCCACTTTTACTTGGAAAGATGAAAGTGGCATAATTGTTAAGCAAATTACAGTTGTAGGAAACACACCTGATACTTTAAACAATGTGAATGCAGGTAATTATAGTTTACAAATAACAAACAATAATCAATCTGCATCAACCTGCGCAATGGCAACTATTAATGTAGTTATACCCGATGCAAACTCAAGTTTTAATGCATCATTTAGTACAACAAATCCTTCGGTTTGTAACGCACTAGATGGTTTAATAACATCAACAGTAATTGCTGCAAATGGTGCTTGTAGTTATAACTGGTCAAATGGCGCTACAACGCCAACAGTAAATGTTGGCGATGGCACTTATCAAGTTAATATTACTGATGCTAGCGGATGTGTTATTTCAAAAATAATTTCGGTAACTGGTCCTTTATCAACTTATGCAAATTATGAAACTGATAGCGATACATTAGTATGGCCTAGTGCAACTGTTAATTTTACCAACACATCCTTTGCAAGTAATAGCAGTACTTGGAATTTTGGAGATAGCAACACCTCAACTAATTTAAACGAAACACATACGTTTGCAACTCCAGGTACATATTCAGTATCATTAACTGCAAATGGCACAGCTTGTATAGATGTGTTAACAAAACAAATTGTTATTTTAAGTTCGGTTGGTATTAATCAAAATACGTTTGTAAATAACTTAAGTATTTACCCAAATCCAAATAAAGGAGAGTTTATACTTGATTATAGTTCTGGAAATATACCAGCGCACACAATTGAGGTGATGGATTTGTTAGGTAAAGTAATTTATACCGAAAATGTAACCGAAAATTACAAGCCATTTAAAAATACTATTAAATTAAAAAACTTTGAAGAGGGTATTTATATTTTACGAATTTCGGGCAGTGACATTAAAAAAGATTTGAAATTAATTTTAAATAAGTAAATTTGTCGAAATGAAAAAGAAATTAATAACCATATTATCAGTATTTAGCGGAATTTTAATGTTCGGTCAAGGTGGTTTTCCACCGCCACCACCGCCACCACCACCATCAAATGGAGGGCCGCAATGTTGGCCACCGCCGTGCGTACCTATTGATAATGGTATGTTATTTTTAGCAATTGCAGGTGCTAGCTTAGTGTTGTATAAATTTTATTTAATAAATAAAGCTAAAAAAACAGTTTAAAACAAAAGGGTTTGAAATTTTCAAGCCCTTTTATTTTTTACATAATTTAACAGTAACAAAATTTTGTTTCATAAATTGGCATAGCATTTGAAAATTAAACTTAAAAATAACTAAAGTGAAAACAATCAAATACATTGCAAGCATAACAGTAACTGTAACCATTGCAATTGCATTTACATCTGCTGGTTTCTTATCTTCTAAAAAACAAAAAATTGAAGAAATAATTTTAAGTAACCAACAATTACCCTCAAAAGATATTCCTTCGCAAAACATACAAGCCTTTAAAGCTGGCGAAATATTATCGTACCGATTGCATTACGGAATTATGGATGCAGGCGTTGCTGTGTTAGAAGTAAAGCCAGAAGAGTTAACCGTATCGGGAAGAAAGGTGTTGCACGTTGTAGGTAACGGCTACTCAAAAGGAACATTTGATTGGTTTTTTAAAGTACGCGATAGGTACGAAACTTTTATTGATAAAGATGCCTTACTACCTTGGATGTTTGTGCGAAGAGTAAACGAGGGTGGCTATGTTATTAATCAGGATTATACCTTTAACCATTATACCAATAAAGTTGATGTGGGCGGTGGCGAAAAAATTGATGTGCCAACAGGAACTCAAGATATGATTTCGGCATTTTATGCTGCCCGTAATTTAGATTTATCGAACGCAAAAGAAGGCGATATTTTTACCATAAACAGTATTGTTGATAAAGAAATTTGGCCTTTAAAAATTAGATACGTTGGTAAAGAAACCATTAAATGTGATATTGGTACTTACAAATGCGTTAAGTTTAGACCAATTGTACAAAAAGGGCGAATTTTTAAACGTGAAGATGATTTAAATGTTTGGATTACAGACGATAAAAACCACGTACCTTTACGAGCGCAAGCAAAACTATTAGTTGGCTCAATAAAATTAGATATTATTAGCGTTAAAAATTTAGCAAATCCAACTGCTGAAGTCAATTAAAATTAGTGACAAAAATTCTTTTAATATCGGACACGCATAATTACTTTGAAAAAAAATTAATTGCTCACATTAACGAAGCTGATGAAATTTGGCACGCTGGCGATATTGGAAATTTAGATTTAATAACTCAATTTAAAAAATTAAAACCATTTAAGGCGGTTTATGGCAATGCCGATGGACAAGATGTGAGAATTGAATTCCCTAAAAATTTAGTATTTACTTGCGAAAATGTAAAAATTTATATGACACATATTTGTGGCCAGCCTACTAATTATTTAAAAGAAGTAAAAGATATTTTACTCGACCAAAAACCAAAACTCTTTATTTGTGGGCACTCGCACATTTTAAAAGTAATGTTTCAACAACAATTTAATGTTTTGCATATGAACCCAGGCGCATGTGGTGTACATGGTTTTCATCAAGTTAAAACAGCTTTACGATTTACAATTTATGATAACGAAATAAAAGATTTTGCAGTTATTGAATTTGGCTATAGAGC
>JAYSUQ010000299.1:0-7426 GCA_043718985.1 Bacteroidota bacterium
CTTGTGCATAAAGCCCTGTTTTATCGTTTGTTTTTTTCCACTCTTGTGCAAAGGTTACAGTTGTAATAATAACAAAGGCTAGGGTTAGTTTGGTTGTTGTGGTCATTTTTTTAATGGTTAAATATTATAATGTCAAAGGTAATAAAATATATAATGTGTCAAAATTGATACATTAATAAAACAATAAAAAAGTGATTATTGGTATAGCAATCAATAATGACAGAGGAAGAGTTATCGTTAAATCTTGGAAAAAAAATTCGAGACCTAAGAAAAGCCAAAAAGCTTACCTTAGTTGATTTGGCATACGATTGCGGTTTTGAAACATCTAACTTAATACGAATAGAAAAAGGTAGAACTTTACCTACAACAAAAACTTTATTAAAAATTTCGCAAGCTTTTAATGTGAATATTAAAATTTTATTCGAGTTTTAGTCAAAAAAAACTCCGTTTAAAATAATCATGTTTTTGTAATTTAAAAAAGTAAAATGCAATGTATTTGGCCGCAAACCGATGAACAAATTTTACACTTCCACAATACAGAGAGAGGGTTCCTGTGCACGATGATAAAAAATATTTTGAATTTATAGTTTTATATAATTTTCAGGCAGGCTTAAATTGGAAAACAATTTTACACCGCCGAAAACATTTTAACAAAGTAAAATTAAGTGCGAAATTTTTCAATAACTAAAAATAATAGCTCTAAATTTATTAGCAAATGATAAAAAAAATGTAGTATTTAAAAAAAACTACTTGATGCAGGCTTTGATAACGCTTATTTTTTTGAAATGTTGAAAAATTAGATGCGTTTGCCCTGGCGCGCATCCTTTTACCTAAAAAATACCTTTTTAAACCCACTTATTTAATTAAATTTGCAACCTTATTAAATTAGTTTAGGTAACTTATATATGAAAAATTTTATTTTCCTTTTTTGCGCGTTTTTAATATCAAACTTTGCATTTTCTCAAAGTGCTTCGGTACGAGGTTTTGTATATAACAAAGCAAATGGCGAACCTGTTGCGTTTTCTAACGTGTATTTAAAAGGCACAACCAACGGCTCATCAACCGACTTAAACGGTTTTTTTAGTTTAAATAAAATTGCACCAGGCGCCTATAAACTAATGGTAACTAATTTAGAATTTGATACCATTAGCCAAGATATTACTGTTAAAGCTGGCGAAATTTTAAGTAAAAAGTTTTTTGCCGATAAAGGTGGCGTTAGTTTACAAATGGTTGATGTTACTGCCGAATCGTCTGAAAAAATTGAAACACCAAATGTTGGTGTTCAAAAAATTGATCCTGTTGCTATTAACAAATTACCAAGTGTTGGCGAACCCGATTTAGCTCAGTACCTACAAGTATTGCCTGGTGTTGTTTTTACAGGCGACCAAGGCGGGCAACTTTACATACGTGGCGGTTTACCAATTCAAAATAAAGTGTTATTAGATGGCATGGTGGTTTATAACCCATTTCACTCTATTGGTTTATTTTCGGTATTTGATAATGACATTATGCGTAGTGCTGATGTTTATAGCGCTGGCTTTGGCGCTGAGTATGGCGGTCGTACTTCATCTATAATGGATATTACTACACGCGATGGTAATAAAAAAAGATTAGCTGGTCGTGTTGCCGCATCAACATTTGGTGCAAAATTAGCTTTAGAAGGCCCACTTAAAAAACTAAAAGAAGATGGTGGTGGAAGTTCGTCGTTTTTATTTTCGGGCAAAACATCGTATTTACCTCAAACATCAAAAATATTTTACCCATACGCAAGTAAAGATGGTTTACCATTTTATTATACCGATTTGTATGGTAAAATATCGTTTAATGGCGGTAACGGTAGCAAAATAAATGTGTTTGGGTACAGCTTTAACGATAAAGTAGTTTACAAAGACTTAGCAAAGTTTAATTGGGCTTCGTTTGGCGGTGGTAGTAACTTTATATTAATACCTAGTAACTCAACCTTGTTAATTGAAGGTAATTTTGCCTACTCGCAATACAAAATTAATTTTCAGGGTGCAACCGAAGAAGATAAAAAATCGAGCACCGTTGGTGGATTTAATGGTGGATTTAATTTTTTAAAATATTTTGGGCGTAACGAATTTAAGTATGGTTTTGAGTTAGTTGGTACAAATACAAACTATAGCTTACAAAACCCAACACTTGCTAAAATAACTTATTCAAAAAACTCGTTAGAGTTAGGCGCTCATATGAAATTTAGATGGTTAGATCGTAAAAAATGGATTGTATTAGAACCAAGTATGCGTTTGCAGTATTATGCATCGTTTGGTGAGTTTTCGCCAGAGCCACGTTTGCAAGGCAAAATTAATTTTACGAAAAAAATACGAATGAAATTTGCTGGTGGTTTATACAGCCAAAGTTTAATGAGTGCAAGTTCTGATAAAGATGTTGTGAATTTATTTTACGGTTTTTTAAACGGCCCCGAAGGTTTACCTAAAGAATATAAAGATAAAAATAATAACACCAAAACAGTTAATGGCGTTATTCAAAAATCAAATCATTTAGTAGGTGGTTTTGAAATAGATTTATTTAAACACATTGAAATTCAGATAGAAGCCTACCAGAAAAACTTTACACAAATGGCCGCTGTTAATCGCGATAAATTGTATGATGAAAAAGATGTAACAAAACCAGATGCCTTACGCCGCACATTTATTATGGAAACCGGCCAAGCACAAGGTTTAGATTTTACAGGTAAATTTGAAAAAAAACGCTTTTACTTTTGGGCTGTTTATTCGCTTACATTTAATAACCGTTACACAGGCAACACTGCAAGTGGCAATGTTTATAAATATGCCCCAGTTTACGATAGGCGACATAACGTTAACTTAGTTAGCACTTACACATTTGGCAAAAAACGTAATTTAGATGTAAGTATTCGTTGGAATTATGGCTCAGGATTTCCGTTTACACCAACAGCTGGTTTTTATCCTCAGGTTGATTTTGGAAATAATTTTAATTACGATTACACAACCTCTAATGCTAATTTAGGCTATGTACCTGGCGAATATAACTCGCGCCGATTACCTAATTATCACCGTATGGATATTAGTATTAAATGGAATTATGCATTTAGCGAACGTGTTAAATTAGAAATTAATTTAGGTGCAACTAATGTATACAACCGCGAAAATATTTTTTATTACGATCGTATAAAAAATGCACGTGTAAACCAATTACCAATTTTACCTAACTTAAACTTAAGTTTAAAATTTTAAAATAAATTGGCATTTAAAATTTATACTAAAACTGGCGATAAAGGAAAAACATCTTTAATTGGCGGTACACGTATTCCTAAATTTGATATTAGAATTGAAGCCTACGGTACTGTTGATGAACTTAACTCAAACATTGGGTTAATTAGAGATCAAGAAATTGATGCAAACTCTAAAACTATTTTAATAGAAGTACAAGATCGTTTATTTACAATAGGCTCGCTGTTAGCTGCCGATCCTATTAAAAATAAAATGACTTTACCACAAATATCTGAAACTGATATTGTATTATTAGAAAAAGAAATTGATGTGATGAATGAGACTTTACCCGAAATGAAATTTTTTGTTTTGCCAGGTGGGCATACAACAATTTCGTTTTGCCATTTAGCACGTTGTGTTTGCCGCCGTGCCGAGCGTTGCGTGTTGCGCTTAAACGAAGAACAGCCTGTAAACGAATTAGTGTATAAATACCTAAACCGACTATCTGATTATTTATTTGTACTGTCGCGAAAATTTACACAAGATTTAAACGCCATTGAAACACCCTGGAAACCTAGAGTTTAGTGCCCGTATTTAGATAAAAACTAATCACACTTTTTTGCCCTTAAACCATCATTTACAATACCTTAACATATTTAATGTTAATAGTCTGTATCTTTTAAATAATTTTGCATTATAAATTACCACTACAAATTTATTATTTATGCAAAAACTTATTATTGTATTAATACTATTAACAAAAATTATTACGGCACAAAACCTTTCGGTATCGGGTAATTTGCAAGATACCGTTGCTAAAACAGGCTTGCAAAATGCAGTTGTTATTGCATTAAAGTTAAACGACTCAACCTTAGTTGGATTTACACGCAGCGATAATGAAGGAAAATTTAGTATTAAAAACTTACCAATAGATACTTTACAGGTAATCATATCGCACCCAAAATTTGGCGACCAAACTTTTTTTGTAGTAGGTAGCAAACAGCAAAGCGAATTTGATTTTGGCAAAATAATTTTACCCGCCAAAAGTTTACAATTAAAAGAAGTAATAATTGTTGCTTATAAAGAATCGATGTATTACAAAGGCGATACGCTAATGTATAATGCCGATAGCTTTAAAGTAAAACAAAATGCAACTGTTGAAGATTTATTGAAAAAATTACCTGGAATGAAAGTTGATGCTGCAGGTAAAATAACCGCTCAAGGTAAAGCCATTGATAAAGTGTTGGTTGATGGTGATGAGTTTTTTGGTACTGACCCAACAATGGCAACAAAAAATTTAGCTGCAAATTCGGTAGAGAGTGTACAGGTTTATGAAAAGAAAAACGACGATGCAAATAGTGATAAAGCAAGCGATGAGCCATTAAAAGTAATTAACCTAAAGCTAAAAGACGATGCGAAAAAAGGTTACTTTGGAAAAGTAAGTGCAGGTAGCGATTTTAGTAAATTTTATGAAGGCGAGGTGTTAGCAAATCGATTTAAAAAGCAACAAAAAATATCGGTATTTGGAGTTATGGCAAATACCCCTAAAACAGGTTTGGGTTGGGGCGATATGTTTAAATACGGCTTGCAAGAAGAAGGCGAAATGGGCGAAGGTGATGATGATGGCGATCGTTTTTTCACAAACAGCCCTCCAACACAAGGCATACCACAAACCATACGCGGTGGCATTTATTATTCCGATAAACTAAATACAAAAACAAAAATTAACTCAAACTACTCGTATAATAATGGCATTGTGCTAACAAAAACAGAAAGCCGAAGCCAATATTTTTTAACCGATACAAATTACATTACCAACAACACCGTTGATGAGACAAAGCAAGCACAAACACATAAAATAAACATTACACTAAATCATAATTTAGATTCGCTAACAAAACTAACTTTTAGTCCAAAAATTAATTATAATTTAAATGAAAGCAACAATACTACTTATAATAATTACGCCACAACAAGTGATGTTATAAAGCGCGAAACCGTTACAAAATCAATACTAAATGCGCAAGGTTATGATATTAGCAATCTTTTTAAAATTGATAGAAACTTTAAAAAGAAAGATAGAAACCTGATTGTAAAATATAATTTAAACTACACCCAATCAAAAACAAATGGGCGCTTAAACACAAAAAACAATTTTATATCTGATACAGTTACTGTTTTAAATAATATTGATCAAAAAAAAGAAAGCTCAGTTAATAGCCAAAATCACTCGGTTAACTTAGCATTTATAGAACCACTATCTAAAAAATTTAAAATAGAAACAAGTTACGATTTTACTATTTTTAAAAACAGTCAATTAAAAAAATCATTAAATAAAATTGGGGATAGTTATAGCGCTTTAGACTCAACCTACTCTAACGATTTTAAAATTAATCGTATGATAAATCGTGGTGGTTTAAAATTAATTTATGAAGTTAAAAAATTAAAAATTGGTGTGGGCTCAAAACTTCGCCAAATTGCAATTACTAATACTAATAATTTTACACAAAAAATAATAAAGCAAAATATAACTAATTTGTTGCCGTTTATAAACGTGCGTTATAAATACATACAAAATTCAAACGTAAGTTTTAATTACCGTACTAACTCATCACTACCAAGCATTAATCAACTGCAACCTTTACCAAACAACTCAAATCAAAATAATATTACAATTGGTAATGCTAACTTAACTCAATCGTTCGATCATAATTTTGAATTAAATTATAATACTTGGATGCCTTTAAGCGAAAAATATGTTTGGGCTGGTGGTTATTTAAACATCATTCAAAATGCGATTTCCGAATCGCAAGTTTACGATACATTAGGTAGAACTGTATCGCAGGCAGTAAATGTAAATGGTAACTATAACAGCGGTGCTTGGTTAGGTTGCAGTTGGCCAATGTTTAGTAAAAAATTAGTTTTAAATCCAAACATTAATTACAATACAAATAATAATGTAGGGTTTATTAATAATCAAAAAAACAGTACAGTAATGAGTTCGGTTAACGGCGATTTTAATGTTGGTGTTAATTTAGAAAAATATGAATTTGGTATTGGTAGTAATTTAGGTTACAACACATCTCGCTCATCATTATATTCGGCCAGCAACAAACCCTACTTAAACCAAGGGTACAGCGCTTACTTTAAATTTGAATTACCCAAACATATTTTCATCGCATCGGATGCTACCTATACAATTAATAGCAAACGAGCGCAAGGTTATAATTTAAATTATTTAATTTGGAATGCCAGCATAGCTAAAAACTTTGGTAAACTCGAAAACTTTATTGTTGGCTTTAAAGCAAACGATATATTAAATCAAAACATTAGCGCTAACCGCGATGTAACTACAAATGTTATAACCGATTTAAAAACAAATATTATATCGCGTTATTTTTTACTATCAATTACCTATAAATTTAATAGTCAAAAAACTAAAGAAAATGATGAAGAAATGTAAATTCATAATTTTAATGCTAATTTGTTTAATGCAAATTAATGCTGTTAATGCACAAATAAGTTCGGGAAAAATTGTGTACGAACGAAAATCGAATTTATATAAACGCTTAAAACATTGGGACGATATTAAAGATCAAATACCAGAGGCCGACAAAATTAAAACCGATTTTTTTGAGTTGTATTTTAATGATACCATATCGGCATTTACACCAATTGAAAGTGAGTTAAAAGATAAATACGAGTGGGCAACAACTCAAAATGCAACCTATCAAAATTTTAATACTAAAAATAAATTAACTTATAAAAAAATTTGGGGCGAACCATTTTTATTAGCCGATTCGTTAATTAAACGTGTGTGGAAGGTAACCGAAAGTAAACGCAACATTGCAGGTTACGAATGCAGAAAAGCAATTTGGCAAGCAAACGATAGTGTGCGCATTTATGCTTGGTATGCCGATGATATAATTTGTGGCGTTGGGCCCGAAAGTTTTTATGGCTTACCAGGGGCAATTTTAGGATTAGCAAACGAAGATGGTGGCATAGTTTATTTTGCAAAAAGTATTGATGTTGTTAAGCCAACGGCAATACAATTAATGCCACCAAAAACAAAATTAAAACCATATGCAACAAATGCGTTTAAAGCTAAATTACAAAAAGATTACAGCAAAGAAAAATGGTGGCCAGCAATGTTAAAAAATCATTTTGGTGGCGTAAATTAAACTAAGTTTATTAATACCTAAAAGTGCATAACT
>JAYSUQ010000300.1:0-7417 GCA_043718985.1 Bacteroidota bacterium
ACTAAAGCGGATGCAATTTTTATTGGCACCGAAGATGGACTTTATACATTTAATAAAAAAAACAATCAGTTTACAAATATTTCTAACTCTGTTAGTGCATTATTTACTACCGCTGTTTGGAGTTTGGTTGAAGATGATTTTGGTAACATTTGGGTAGGTACTTATAACGAGGGCATTATAGTGTATAACCCTAAAACAAACAGTACAAAAAAAATATTGCCCGATAATTACTGTAAAGATTATATTTTAAAATTAGTAAAAGACAAAAACAATACCATTTGGGCTGGAACTTATAATTATGGTTTATTAAAAATAAACCAAACTAATTATCAATTTACTCAGTTAAGTACTGACGATGGCTTGCATTCAAATATTATTAATGATGTTTTTATTGATGTTGATAATTCACTATGGCTATCAACAACTGGTGGTGGTATTGATGTTGTTAGATTTGAAAATAATAAACCGAAAATAACTCAGCTAGCGAATCTAACCTCTAAAAATTCGGTTAGTAGTAATTTAATATATTCAATAATAAAAGATAATCAAAACACATTTTGGATAGCAACTAATAATGGTTTAAATAGTTATAAAGACGGCAAGTTTACAGTTTACACCGAAAAAGATGGTTTGCCAAATACGTGTATTTACAACATTTTGCAAGACGATAGCAAAAGCCTTTGGCTAACAACAAATAATGGTGTTAGTAATTTTAACCCAAAAAACAAAATTAAAACAGGTAACTCATTTATTAATTACAATACTATAAACGGCATACAAGCAAAAGAGTTTAACCAAGGCGCTGCCTACAAATGTGCAGATGGAAAACTATTAATTGGAGGGATGAAAGGCTTTAATTATTTTGAACCGAAGCAATTAGAAATTAATGTATTTAATCCTAAAATTTATATTTACTCGTACTCGCGACAGGGTAACCAAATAGCAACAGATACAAGTATTTATTTAAAAAAACATTTAAATTTAAAGCATACCGAAAATTATTTTGGATTTGAGGTTGTGGCTCTTGATTTTTCTGCCCCCGAAAAATTAAAATATAAATATAAACTCGAGGGTAATGATGCTGATTGGTCGGCCCCTGTAACAAACCGTAACATAACATACACAGGTTTAGAAGGCGGCACTTATAACCTATTAATTAAGGCTACAAATAGTGATGGTGTGTGGATTGAAAATCCCTATAAATTTACAATTAAAATAACACCACCTTGGTATAAAACAATTGGTGCAATAATTGGCTTTGCTTTAACTGCTTTTGCCTTAATATTTGGCTTTATTACTTATCGAACAAACGCTATAAAAAAAGAAAATAAAGTACTCGAAAACAAAGTAGAAGAAAGAACCCACGAGTTAGCTCAAAAAAATAGAGATATAACAAGCAGCATACAATATGCTAAACGCATACAAGAGGCCATTTTACCAGCCCAACAACTTATTTTTTCGAAATTAAAAAATTCGTTTTTATTATATAAACCAAAAGATATTGTAAGTGGCGATTTTTATTGGTTTGGCGAAAAAAATAATTATAAAATTATTGCAATTGTAGATTGTACTGGCCATGGCGTACCGGGCGCTTTTATGAGTATGATTGGTCACAATTTACTAAACCAAATAGTTAACGAAAAAGATAATTATGAGCCTGGCATTATATTAAACGAATTACACAAAGGCGTGCAAGCAGCATTAAAACAGGGTCAAAACCAAATTCAAACAAATGATGGAATGGATTTATCAATACTAGCCATTAATACTGATACCAATGAATGCCTTTGGTCGGGTGCATTTAGAAACTTAATAATTATTAGTCACAAAGGCGAGTTAATAAAATTAGACGGCAATAAATTTCCGATAGGTGGTGCTCAATTAGATAACGAACGTGAATTTGTAACTCACAAACGCCAACTAACTAAAAACGACACGCTATTTATGTATAGCGATGGATACGCTGATCAGTTTGGTGGCGATAAATCGAAAAAATTTATGGTTAAACGATTTAACGAAAGTTTAATTAACATTATTAATTTAAATAGTGAGCAACAAAAAGAATTTTTAAATGCACAGTTCGAAACTTGGAAAGGAAATAACGAACAAGTAGATGATGTGTTGGTATTTGGATTAAAAGTTTAAAAATAATTTGTTAAAAGATATTTATTGAATGTTTTTTTTATTAAATTTGATAAACAAACGAAGCATTTTTTAAATTAAAATACATTTAGTATGAAAAAAATAATTAACCTATCGGCAATAATCGCATTTTCATCGATGTTGTTTATTACAACATCTTGTAAAAAAAATAAAGAAACAACGGTTGACAATGAAACTCAATCTGTTGTAGATAACGCCATTTGCGAACAAGAATTTATGCGCATTGCCCCTGAGGTTAATAATAAAGGTGCTGGTTCGCCAAAAGCTGCTGGATTTAAAGTTGCTGCGGCTTGTGGCGATTGGGTTTGCTTAGGAGCATCTGGCGCATCTACAATAATTCCTGCAAACGATACAACAATAAATACACAAGGAGCATTTAAAAATGGCCCCGTAACTTATATTGTGCCTTACAATGCTGTTTGCTCTATTGCCGATGGTGTAATTAGAACAGGAACAATGACTATTTTATCTACAGGTAAATGGAATACATTAGATGCCGATTCTGGTTATGTTAAAATATCTTTTAATAATTATTCGGTTAACGGTATTGTTTACACAGGCACAATTACAGTTACTAAGCCATCGCAAGGTGTAGTAAGAACTGTGGTTACTAACGGTCGTTGCACAAAAGGAACTTGGACAATTGATTATGCTTGTGATAAAACAATTACAATTGATGAGATTGCAGGTACAGCATCAATTTATGGCTCATCAAACGGAAAAAACAGAGAAGGAAAAACGTTTACAACAACAATTGCCCAATCTACTCCTATTATTAAAAAAAGAACATGCAAATGGATAACATCCGGTGTATTAGAATTAACTCCTGAAGGATTTAAAACGCGGACAGTAGATTTTGGAAATGGAACTTGTGATAACGATGCAACCTATACCGTTAACGGGCAAACCGTTGCATTTAAAATGGATTAAAAAACCAGTTATAAAACAAACTATATAATTTTAATATGACAGACGCCTTTAGTATATACGATAAAATGGAACGGAATAATATTCTGCTTTCGTTTAAAGGCGATATTACGTCCGACTTACTAACATCAATTCTTCAAATTATGGAGAACAAGATGGATAATTTACAAGAAGACTCTAAAACTAAAAAGAAAGTTTACAATGTTTTAGTTGAATGCTTGCAAAACCTTTACCATCACATGGATGATGCAACGGATGGAAAAGGCGATAAAAATAGAAGTGCTATTTTTATGATTTCTAAAGAAGAATATTCGTATAATATTATTACAGGAAACTATATATTAAACGAAAATATACACGGCTTAAAACAACGCTTAGATGAAGTAAATGCATTAAGTAAAGATCAATTAAAAGATTATTATAAATCGGTTTTAAATAATGGCGAAATGTCGTTAAAAGGTGGTGGCGGATTAGGAATGATTGACATTGCTCGAAAAACAGGCGAAAAATTAGATTATAATTTTTTGGATATTGACAAGAAAGTTTCTTTCTTTACACTAGTTATTAAAATTACACAACCTCAATTAATATAAATAAAAAATCACTATGGAAAAATACGCTATCGAAGGTACACCAAAAACTCCTACAATATCTTTTGATATTCAAAACGGTGTTTTAGAAATTAAAGGAAGATCAATTCCTGAAAATTCAATTGAGTTTTACAAACCATTGGTTGATGCGCTTGATAAATATTCAACCGCAGCAAAACCAGCTACAACAGTAAATATTCAATTAGAATATTTCAATACAAGTTCATCAAAATGTATTTTAGATGTATTTAAAAAACTTGAAGGTATTCACAAAGGCGGTAGTGCAGTTACAATTAACTGGCATTACGAAGAAGACGATGAGGATATGTTAGAGGCAGGAGAAGATTACCAAGCAATTATTAATATTCCATTTAAAATGGTACAAGTTGCTGAGTAATTTTAATACCTAATATTTAAAAACCTCGAATATTCGGGGTTTTTTTATGCACTTTTCTGTAATTTTTAGTTAAATTTGTAATCTTTCAAATAAAAAAAACTATGTCAAAAATAACCGATTTATTAGGCGCAACTGCAGATGGATTATTAAACCATACTTGCAAAACAATTTTAAAAGATAATATTGTAATACCTAATCCAAATTTTATTGACCAAACATTTGCATACAGCAACCGTAGCCCACAGGTATTACGTAGTTTGCAGCAATTATATGGTAATGGGCGTTTAGCTAACACTGGTTATATGAGTATTTTACCTGTAGATCAAGGAATTGAACATAGCGCTGGAGCATCTTTTGCACCAAATCCAATTTATTTTGACAGCGAAAATATTGTGAAATTAGCCATTGAAGGTGGTTGCAATGCTGTTGCATCTACTTACGGCGTTATGGCATCGGTAGCCCGCAAATACGCTCATAAAATACCATTTATAGTAAAAATAAATCATAACGAATTTTTAACGTTTCCTGATAAATTTGATCAAATTATGTTTGGATCAGTTGAAGAGGCTTGGAATATGGGAGCTGTGGCCGTTGGTGCTACTATTTATTTTGGCTCGGCCGATAGTAATCGCCAAATTGTTGAAGTAGCACAAGCATTTGAGCGTGCACACGAATTAGGTATGGCTACTATTTTATGGTGCTACACGCGTAACAATGCCTTTAAAAAAGATGGCGTTGATTATCACACAGCCGCAGATTTATCAGCACAAGCAAATCATTTAGGTGTAACCATACAAGCAGATATTATTAAACAAAAAATGTCGGATAAAAACGGAGGATATACTGCAACAGGCCACGGTAAAACCCACCCTAAAGTTTATAGCGAGTTAACAACCGACCATCCTATAGATTTATGCCGTTACCAAGTGGCTAACTGTTATATGGGCAAAATAGGCTTAATTAATAGTGGTGGCGAAAGCAAAGGCGCATCTGATTTAGCAGAAGCGGTTACAACTGCTATTATCAACAAACGTGGTGGAGGTCAAGGCTTAATATCTGGGCGAAAAGCATTTCAAAAACCAGTTAAAGAAGGCGTTGAATTATTAAATACAATACAAGACGTTTATTTAGATAATACAATTACAGTAGCTTAATTGCAATTGTTAGTTTTTAATGTTGAGTTATTAATATTAAAAACTTAAAACTAATAACTTAAAATAGATAAAATGGGTTGGTTTAAACGATTAAAGGAAGGCATCACAACTACAACTACAGAAAAGAGAGAAACTCCAGAAGGCTTGTGGTATAAATGCCCATCTTGTAAAAAAATACATACTGCTCAAGAACATAAAGCACATCAATATGTTTGTATAGAATGTGGCTACCACGAACGTATTAACAGTGCTGAGTATTTCGAATTATTATTTGATGAAAATCAATACACCGAGTTGCACGAAAATTTGGTAAGTGGTGACCCACTAGAATTTACAGACACAAAAAAATATGTAGATAGACTTGTTGATACCATTAAAAAATCGGGATTAAAGGATGCTTTACGAAGTGGTTATGGTAAAGTTAATGGGCAAGAGTTGGTTATTTGCTGCATGGATTTTGGTTTTATTGGTGGATCGATGGGAAGTGTTGTAGGCGAAAAAATATCTCGTTCAATTGATTTTTGTTTAAAAACAAAAACTCCCTTATTAATTATTTCTAAATCGGGTGGTGCTCGTATGATGGAAGCTGCATTTTCGTTAATGCAAATGGCCAAAACAGCTGCAAAATTATCGTTAATGGATAAAGCAGGTATTCCTTATATATCACTTTGTACCGACCCAACAACAGGTGGCGTAACTGCAAGTTATGCTATGCTGGGCGATTTAAATATATCTGAACCTGGCGCACTTATTGGCTTTGCAGGCCCTCGAGTTGTTAAAGAAACCATTGGCAAAGATTTACCAAAAGGGTTTCAAACATCTGAATTTGTTTTAGAACATGGTTTTTTAGATAAGATAATAGTGCGCACCGAATTAAAAGAAAAGTTAGGGACATTATTAAAAATGTTTAAAAACTAAATTTTTAAATTAAAATAAACTTAATTGTTTATCGCCCGCTTTGTAATTAAATTCATCTATGCGGTATTTAAAAACATCTGCATTTGGCATAAATTTAGTTTTTGACGCTTTAAATAATTGCATAATGCTCTCGGCAATTTTACCTTCGCCTTTCATTCGAGTTATTGGCCTGCCATCACTTACTTTACCACCGTGGCATTCCATAATTTGATTCCATACTTTGTCAACCCTATCAGGAAAATTTTTCTCTAACCAATCTCTAAATAGTTGTGCTACTGCTCCGTTTAATCGCACAATAGTAATACCTGCAGTTGTTGCGCCTGCAATTGCCGCTTGCTCTATTACCGATGGAATTTCGTGATTATTAATGCCAGGTATTATTGGTGCCACCATTACACCACAAGGTATATTGTGTTTTGATAACGTTGCAATTGTTGCTAATCTATTTTTGTAAGATGCGGTACGTGGCTCTAATAACTGTCTCATTTTTTCATCTGTTCCTGTAACAGATATCATAACATGAACTAAATTATGTTCGGCTAATTGTGTTAGTATATCCAAATCGCGGGTAACTAAACTGTTTTTTGTAATAATAGATACTGGGTGCTTGTAGGTTAAACACGTTTCTAAAATTTTACGCGTAATTTCTAATTCGCGCTCTATGGGTTGGTAGCAATCGGTGTTACCTGATAGCATTATTGGTTTTGGTTTCCAGCTTTTTTGGCTAAATTGTTTTTCTAATAATTCAACTGCATTTTTTTTTACAATAATTTTTTGCTCAAAATCTAAGCCTGCACTATAACCCCAAAACTCGTGCGAATTACGTGCATAGCAATACACGCAACCGTGCTCACAGCCTTGGTAGGGGTTTAACGAATAACCAAAGCCAACATCAGCACTTTCTACTTTATTAATAATTGTTTTAGGATAGGTGTAAATAATATCTGTTTTTTCTTTTTGTAAAAAAACATCATCTAAACCTTCAACATGCTCTTGCGAATACTGTTGTTTTAAAAATTTATTCGTAGGATTAAGCTGTGCTCCCCTTCCTTTAAAATAATTTTGAGCTATTGTTTGCATAACTAAGTTTTTATACACACAAAATTACAGTAAATTATAGCTGTAATTTGCTATAATTTGTAGCATTATTTAAAGTGGTGCATTTTAAAAAATGTATTAATAAAAACTGTTATCTACTTATAAAAACACATTCAATTACTAAATATATCCTAAAAAGGTTTAATTTATAATTGTTAAAATAACAAAGC
>JAYSUQ010000004.1:0-21414 GCA_043718985.1 Bacteroidota bacterium
TCTCAAACAAGCGGTATTAAATAAACCTATCTATGAAAATGAAATTATATAAGCCTGTTTTTATTAATCAAATCAATGTGTGATAATCGGATAGCCATAAAAAATTAATAATTATTTAACAAGTATAAAATAGCAAATACAGTTATTGTTAGTCATACCTTATTTAATTTTACAAAAAAAACAGCACTTAGTTACAAAAAAAAATACCAAGAAATTTAATTGTTAAGATATCCTAAAATAAATACATTTTGTTGCTATGGCATCTTTTTAGTATGTTTGTTTATAACAAGGTAGTTTTTTAGAGTGGCTCCTTTATTTTAATTTTAATCGCACTCTTATTAACCAATATAAAAAATAATAAAATGAAAAAATTAGTTTATTTATTAATGGCTGTTTTATGTTTAAACCTAAGTAAAGCACAAACAGCTAGTGTTGTCGAATCTGATAAAATTGTAGGTGTTTGGGAGGTTGGCAGTGGAAAAGCTCGTGTAAAAATCACCAAATATGGCGATAAATTTGGTGGAAAAATAGTTTGGTTAAAAGAACCAAATTATGCAGATGGCACAAAAAAAGTTGATAAAAACAATCCAGATGAGGCAAAAAGAGTAACTCCATTATTAGGGTATAACAACTTATTGGGTTTTTCTTATAAAGGAAAATCAGAATATGATGGTGGTACAATTTATGATCCCGAAAATGGTAACACTTATAATTGTGTAATTGAATTAATAGATGATAACACAATTAAAGTTAGAGGATATATTGGTATTACGGTTTTTGGTCGAACAGATACTTGGAAAAGAGTAATAGTGAAAGCTAAATAATAATAAATAAATCATATATTTAGGTTAGGAAAAATTTATTTTCTAACCTATTTTTTTTAACTACTACTATAAAAACTATTTATGAAATTAAAACTACTTTTTGCCTCCATTTGTTATACTGCATTAACTTATGCACAAACACCTTTAGATACTACTAAACAAGCGGAAGAAGATTATTCGATGTATGCCGATGTAGTGGAAACAGCTAGCTCAAAAAACAATAAAATTTATTGTAGTCAAAAAATTATTGGCTTAAGTCCTTCAAAATTAATCTCATTAGGGTTTGATTACGTTGGTGCTAATACAATTGATGTTGATACCATAGGGAATTTTTTTAACAACAAAGCAACTATTGATAACAATACCGGTGTACGTTTTGCGGCAAATTTTCCAGTAATTTCTAATAATAAACTAATTTTTAGTTTAGGTGTTACTTATTTAGATTTTAAATATAAAATTTCGGAAAATACAAATTTATTACACCCATTAGTTAATGCGCTAAACACTAATGGTGGTATACGCTCGTATGGTATAAACACAACAATTTTTAAACCATTTAATGCAAAGTTATTTGGTATTTTACAACTAAGTGCAGATCATAACAGCGCAGGTGCAATAGATCAGTTTCACGCTAATGGTTTAAAATTTAGTGGTGCGGCAATTTTTGGTGCTAAACCGCACGAGCGTTTACAATATGGTTTTGGTTTAACTCAATCTTACCGTGGTGGAGCATTAAATTATTTTCCAGTTATTTTATATAATTACACCTTTAAAAGTAAAAAATGGGGTATCGAAATGTTATTACCAGCTCGTGCCAATGTACGTTACACTATTAATCCTCGCAATCTATTATTTGTTGGCTTTGAATTAGAGGGTAATTCGTATTACATGAATCCTATGATTGAAAAAAACAATTTAGGATTTAATAATTTACAACTACACCGTAGCGAAATTAGACCACGTTTAACATATGAATTTAGCCTATATAAATTCTTTTGGTTGAGTGCTCAGGCTGGTTACCGCATAGCTTATAATTTTAATGTTGATAACGTTGATTATAACAAAAAAACACCTGTAGTTATGGAAAACAAACTTGGAGGCTCATACTATTTTAATATATCATTAAACTTAGTATCTCCTTAATATTTATCTGTTTTTACTATAATATTAAAACGCCTTTAAATGGGCGTTTTTTGTATAGCTCTATTTAATTATATCTTTTTGAAATGAAAAAAACAATTCTTTTATTATTAATCATTAGTGCTCGATTAATTAGTCAAACTATTAACGAAAATTGGGTAAAAACTAATTACACCAAAAAAGAATATTTAATTAAAATGCGCGATGGTGCAAAATTATTTACAACTGTTTATGCACCAAAAGATACGTTAACAAACTCGGTAACTGTTCACGAAAAACATCCAATACTAATGTTACGCACCCCTTACTCTTGTGCACCATATGGCGAAGATAAAATTCAACCGCGATTATATAATTATCATTGGAAAGAATATTTAAAAGAAGGGTACATTATGGTGTTTCAGGATGTGCGAGGACGTTGGATGAGTGAAGGCGAGTTTATGGATGTGCGTCCATTTAATGCAAATAAAAAAACAAAAACAGATGTTGACGAAGCGAGCGATACGTATGATGCAGTAGATTGGTTAGTGAAAAACATACCTAATAATAATGGCAATGTAGGTTTTCATGGCATTTCTTACCCAGGTTTTTATGCGGCACAAGCAGGCTTAAGTAATCACCCAGCCATAAAAGCAATTAGCCCGCAAGCACCAGTTACCGAGTGGTTTATGGGCGATGATTTTCATCATAATGGTGCATTTATGTTATTTGATGCCTTTAACTTTTATAGCGAATTTGGCCAACCACGCCCTAAGCCAACAACAATTGGCCCTGTAGATTTTAAGTATTATACAAATGATAAATTTCAATTTTATTTAGAAACTGGAGCCTTATCAAACTTTAGTAAACTAATGGGCGATAGCATAAAGTTTTGGACAGAGTTAATGAATCATCCAAATTACGATACTTGGTGGCAAGCTCGCGATGCACGTAACGGCTATCGTAACAAAACTAATACACCTGCCATGTTAATTGTAGGTGGTTTATTTGATGCCGAAGATTGTTATGGAGCCTGGAAATTATACGACGCTGTTAAACAACATAAAAACACGCATTTAGTTATGGGTCCTTGGTATCATGGCGGTTGGACAAAAAGTGATGGTAGTTTTTTAGGTAACGTTATGTTTGAAAGTAAAACAGCCGAGTATTACCAAAAAAATATTGAAATACCCTTTTTTAATTTTTATTTAAAAAGCAAAGGAAATATATCAACAATAAATAAAACTAATATTTTTTATACTGGTCAAAATAAATGGGATAAAGATTATTCAAATTTTTTAGTAGGCACAACCTCAAGCAACACCAAGCTTTATTTTACAAATGATAATGCCTTAAGTTTTACACCATCAACAAAAAGTAAAACAGAGTTTGATGAATATACCAGTAACCCATTAAAACCAGTACCATACACCGATGGCCAAATTTTAAATAGAACAAGAGAATATATGACAGACGACCAGCGATTTGCAAGCAAAAGAACAGATGTGTTAACGTATACATTGCCAACTTTGCAAAATAATGTAACCATTGCGGGTACTTTAACAGTAAACCTTAATGTTGCAATAAGCACAACCGATGCCGATTTTATTGTGAAAATAATTGATGTTTTTCCTAACGACTATAATTATGATACCATAAAATACGGAAAAGGTAACGAAGCTAATTATAATATGAACGGCTATCAAATGCTTGTACGTGGCGAGGTTATGCGAGGCAGATACCGAAATAGTTTTAAAAAACCCGAAGCCTTTGAACCAAATAAAATTACTACAGTAAAATTTGAGTTACCCGCCATTGCGCACACCTTTAAAAAAGGACATAAAATAATGCTACAAGTGCAAAGTAGTTGGTTTCCGTTGGTTGATAGAAACCCACAACAATTTATTGATATATACCATTGTAACGATAACGACTTTATTAAATCAGACATTAAATTATACCATAGTTTAAACCAATCTTATATTGAGTTACCAATACTTACTAATGGTAATAATTAGTAAGTATTGCTTTTATTTACTAACTGCAAACCGTATATTTAGCGTAATTAATTTATAAAAAACAGTGAAACTATTTTATCATTTAGGAAAGTATTTTATACTTATTAAACGTGTGTTTAGTAAGCCCGAAAAACTATCGGTATATGTTAAACAAATTGTACACGAAATAGATAACATTGGCATTAGCTCATTACCAATTATTGCTATTATTTCGTTTTTTATGGGTGGTGTAATTACCATACAATCGGCCTTTGGGTTTACAAGCCCTTTGGTGCCATTATATGCTGTAGGTTTTACAGTGCGCGAAAGTATGTTGCTCGAATTTAGCCCAACAATTGTATCGCTAATATTAGCAGGTAAAATTGGTTCAAACATTGCATCCGAAATAGGATCGATGCGAATTACCGAGCAAATAGATGCGCTAGAAATTATGGGAATTAACTCGGCCGGATATTTAATATTACCTAAAATTGTTGCAGGTGTAATTATACTTCCATTTTTAATCGCAATTAGTATGTTTTTAGGAATTTTTGGCGGCTATGTTATGGGCATAGCAACAGGAGCCTGCACATCCTACCAATTTATATTTGGCATACAAGCCTTTTTTGAACCACATAAACTATATTATTCGTTTACAAAAGTAATAACATTTGCATTTTTAATTACTTCAATATCATCTTACTTTGGTTATTACACACACGGTGGCGCTTTAGAGGTTGGTAAAAGCAGCACATCGGCAGTTGTGTATAGCAGCATTTTAATTTTAATTTTTAATTTTATTTTAACCCAATTATTTTTAACGTGATTGAAGTTAAAAACATATCAAAATCGTTTAGTGGCGATAGAAAAGTAATTGACGATGTATCTTTTATTTTTGAACAAGGTAAAACCAACTTAATTATTGGAGAAAGTGGTAGCGGAAAAACTACAATGATGAAACTCATGGTTGGTTTACACGAAATTGATGAAGGTGAAATTTTATACGATGGGCAAAACTTTCCGACACTTGGCGTTAAACAAAAACAAGACGTTCGTAAAAAAATAGGAATGCTTTTTCAGGGAGGCGCATTATTTGATTCGCAAACATTAGAAGAAAATATTCGTTTTCCGTTAGATATGTTTACGCACATGACCTTAGCCGAAAAAAATGAACGTGTAAATTTTTGTTTAGAAAAAGTACAACTAACAGGTAAAAATAAATTATACCCAGGCGAACTATCGGGTGGTATGAAAAAACGAGCCGCCTTAGCTCGGGCTATTGCAAATAATCCTAAATATTTGTTTTGCGACGAACCAAACTCAGGGCTCGACCCTAAAACATCAATTGTAATTGATAATTTAATACAAAGCTTAACACACGAATTTAATATTACCACTATTGTAATTACACACGATATGAACTCGGTTGTTGAAATTGGCGAAAAAGTATTATACATTTACAAGGGTAAACCTTGGTGGACAGGAACTGGCAAAGAAATTTTTAAAACAAAAAATCCCGAATTACTCGATTTTGTATTTGCATCGGGCTTTATGAAAGAAATTTTTACGGCAGTAAATGATAAATGAAATATTTTTTTGTATCTAAACTATATTAATTAAACTTTATTAATTGTATTTAATTAAGGCTACAATTAAAAAAAACCATAACCATTGAAAAAACAAGAAAAAAATAGAGAAAACGATTTTGAAATGAAGGCAACAACATTTCACGGTTTAGAAGAAGTATTAGTTGGAGAGTTAGTAAAACTTGGCGCACGCGATATTGTTCCGTTTAAACGAGGCGTATCTTTTACTGGCGATGAAGGTTTTTTATACAAAGCAAATTTATGTTTACGAACAGCACTAAAAATATTAGTTCCTATTTATTCGTTTAAGGCCAGCAATGATCAAGAATTATATGATAAAATAAAAGAACACGATTGGGAACAATACATTACAACTAACGAAACGTTTGCAATTGACTCAACAGTTAATTCCGAATTATTTAACCACACACTTTATATATCTCAAAAAACTAAAGATGCCATTTGCGATAGATTTGTAGATAAATTTGGAGTACGCCCAAATGTAGATATCGTTAACCCAACCTTACGAATTTATGTGCATATATTTAAAGACCAAGTAAATGTTAGTTTAGATAGCAGCGGCGACACTTTATTTAAAAGAGGCTACCGTGTAGATATTGATACAGCGCCAATTAAAGAAGTACTAGCCGCAGGCATCGTATTATTAAGCGGTTGGCAACCTCATCTGCCTTTAATAGATGGCATGTGTGGTAGTGGCACATTAGGCATAGAGGCCGCCTTGTTTGCTAACAACGTGCCACCAGGCGTATTTAGAAAAGAATTTGGCTTTATGAAATGGAAAAACTTTGATAAAGAATTATACGATTTAATTTTTGACAGTTGCATTAATCGCATTAAAGAAACAGTACCTCAAATATTTTCGAGCGATATTGATTTAGTACCTTTAGAAATGGCTAAAAAAAATGCCACCGTTGCTAAAGTTGACGACATGATTCAATACAAACACATTTCGTTTTTTGATACCAAACCAACTAAACCACACGGCACCATATTATTAAATCCGCCCTACGATGAGCGTATGAAAATAGATGACACATTTGCTTTTTACAAAAAAATAGGAGATAAATTAAAACAAGATTTTGGTGGATGGAGTTGTTGGATAATTACCAGCAATATGGAAGCCATAAAACACATTGGCTTACACCCATCAAAAAAAATGACTTTATTTAACGCATCTCTCGAATGTAAATTATTAAAATACGAAATGTATAACGGGTCAAAAAAAGCAAGTAAACAAGTTACTGATAACGAGTAAAAAAAATAAATTTTAAAGATTTATAAAAAAACATCACAAAGTAACTAAAACTATTATTTTGGGCGTTTCCCTTTGGGTCGGGCTTTTTGTTACAATCTTTTTGTTCGTTCCTCTCAAAAAGGATTTTCACGCCAATCCCTAACGCAAACTAAATAACTTGTAAATAAAATTAAAATAATTATGGATAACGCTTTACTGGCAGTTTCAATTTTTAATAAATATGCATCAGAGTACCAAGCAAAATTTATGGATACAAAAGAATACCATAACAGCTTTAATTTATTTTGCAATGCAATTACAAAAACAAACGCAACTGTTTTGGAGTTAGGCTGTGGACCAGGCAACATTACGCAATATTTGTTACATAAGCGTAACGATTTTAAAATATTAGCAACAGATTTATCGGCTAATATGCTTAAACTAGCCAAACAAAATAACCTAGCCGCAAAATTTAAACTATTAGATTGCAGAAAAATTAACACATTAAAAAACAATTACGATGCAATAATGTGTGGCTTTTGTTTACCCTATTTAACAACAACACAAACAACTATTTTTATTAAAGATGCGGCACTCAAATTAAATACAAATGGTATTTTGTACATAAGCACCATGCTCGAAAACGAATTTAATAAATCGGGAAACAAAGCTGGTAGCAAAGGCGATGTTATGTATATGAATTATCACAAAGATTTGGATATACTAAATACATTAACCCAAAATAATTTTAAAGTATTGCACTTTATTGAACAAAATTTTGAAACAACCGATGGTATAAAAACAATTGATGGAATTTTTATTGCAAAAAAAATTAGTGAGTAATAGTTTTTAAAAACGCACTTAATTTACTAACGGCAATGGCACGGTGCGATGTTTTTATTTTTTCTTCTAAAGTCATTTCTGCAAATGTTGTTGTGTAACCATTTGGTTTAAAAATGGAATCGTAACCAAACCCATTTTCGCCTATTTTTTGATGTGTAATTGTGCCATTAATAATACCTTCAAAAAAATAATTTGTATCGTTAATTATTAAAGCTAATACCGTTTTAAAATGAGCATTTCTGTTTTTAACTCCAATTAACATTTGTAGTAGTTTGGCATTATTATCGGCATCGTTTTTTTGAATGCCAGCATACCTTGCCGAGTAAACACCAGGCTCACCATTTAAAGCATCAACAAATAAACCGCTATCATCGGCAAAGCAATTATTGTTTATAAATTGGTAAATAGTTTTTACTTTTAATAACGCGTTACCTTCAATTGTTGTTTCGGTTTCGGCAATATCATCATTAAAATTAATATCGCTTAAGCTAAGTAACTCAATAGTTTGAGCAAGCTGTTGCTTTACTTCGTGCAATTTATTTTTATTGTTGGTGGCAAAAATAAGTTTCATTTATTGTAGTTGTAAGTTTGGCTAGCCCCGATTGTAGCGCATATCCTTTTTTTAAATTTTAATATTAGCAAAGTTTAAGAGCGATAGCAATATTGAAATTAATAAAAAAGATAGCAGCGTAAAGCGGGAAATTGCTTCAAAAAAAATTAACCAATCGCATCGTTTAACGACGGTAGTTTTCCAAAACGTTTTAAGGCGTTTACGTGTGAGTTAAGAGCATCTACAAAAGTAATGTTTTCTAAATATGGTACGCCGTATTCTTCGGCGGTGGCTTTAACTATTGGTGCAATTTCGGGGTAATGTACGTGGCAAATTGTTGGAAATAAATGGTGCTCAACCTGAAAATTTAAACCGCCTACATACCAAGAAATCCATTTGCTTTTTCGCGAAAAATTTACTGTAGTATTTAGTTGATGTATAGCCCATGCGTTTTCAATAGTACCTTCGGCATTTGGTAATGGGTGCGAGGTTTCTTCTACTGTATGTGCTAACTGAAAAATAGTGGTTAAAATTAATCCTGCTATAAATTGCATTAATAAAAAACCGCCAATTATATGCCATACCGAAACTTTGAAAATAAAAATTGGAGTAAATACCAGTATGCCAAAATAAACTAATTTTGTTAGTGTTATTTTTAAAAACAAATTTAAATTTTGTTGTTTGGTATTTTTATTAATTCCCGATTTTGTAAATTTAATAAACTGCACCAAATCTTTTAGCAAAGCCCAATAAAGGGTTAAAATGCCATAAAATATAAATGAATATAAAAACTGAAATTTATGGTACCATTTTGCTTTGTTGTGTGGCGAAAATTTCATTACTAATTTATCATCAATATCTTCATCTAAATGCATAATATTGGTATAAGTATGATGCATTAAATTATGTTGTAGTTTCCAATTAAAAACGGCCCCGCCTACCATATTTAAGGTGTGCCCTAGCCATAAATTAATTTTACTGTTAGATGAGTAAGCGCCGTGATTTGCATCGTGCATAATACTCATGCCAATACCAGCCATAGATAAGCCCATTAAAAACCAAAGTAGTAAATTAACAGTTGCACTAACGTTAACTAGTAATATGGCAATAAAAGGTAATGTGTAGCCTGCTAACAAAATAATGGTTTTAATTACCATTGTTGAGTTATAATGTTTTGATATTTTTTTTTCTTTAAAATACGCGTCTACCCTTTGGCGCAGGGTTGCAAAAAAAAGATTTCTTTCTTTAATAGGATCAATAAAACGTACAGAGGTTACACTCATTTTAAATTTACAGTTTGGTATAAAACAAAAAAGCAAATCAGTTAAGATTTGCTTTTTTTAAATTTGAATTATTTATTATGCTAAGCTAACGTTAACTGCGTTTAAGCCTTTTTTTCCTTGCTCTACTTCAAATACAACTACGTCGTTCTCTCTAATTTCTTCTTTTAATCCTGTAGCGTGTACAAATACTTCTTCACCATTTTCTGCTTTAATAAATCCAAAGCCTTTTGCTTCGTTAAAAAATTTTACTGTTCCTTGTTTCATTTTGTTTTTGTTTTGTGTTTCAATTTCTCGAAACGGTTATTTATTTTATTGTTATTTTGTTAGTTTAAAGTACATCTTTAACTTAACAATACAAATATACACATATTTATTAACACTATTACATTTTACAATTAATTATGGTTAAATGCTGTTAAATAGGGTGTAATTAGTTGTTTAAAGTTGGGTAAAAAAGGAATATCCCACATTTTTTTTAGTTAAAATATAATTATTTCCAATTATTTGCCTAATGTTTCTAATATGTATGTCAATTGTTCGTGTTTTACTTACTTCAGCGCTTCCCCAAACAATTGTGCCAATTTCTGACCGTGAAAATATTTTTTGTGGACTTGCTTGCAATAGGTATAATATTTCAAACTCTTTGCGGGGTAACAAAAACGGCTGTGCGTTAATAAAAACAGCATATTTTTCTCTATCAACTACAAAATTTTCGTTGTTTAAATTATTTATTTTAATGTTATTATATAATTTAAACCGATTGCTGTATGCTTTAATACGAGCAATTAATGGGGCAGTATTTAATGGTATTTTTATTAAATCATCGGCGCCTGCATTAAGTGCTGTAATTTGCACATACTCATCAACTTTATTAGTAAATAAAATAATAAATGGATTGTAAGTGGTTTCTTTTCTTATTTCGGATGTAATTGTTATGCCGTCTTTTTCAAAAAAATCTAATTCAATTATAATTAAAAATGGTTTTTTATTTTTTACTTCATTCGCCATTTTTTTAAACGAATTAAAACTAGTTACGTTAAAATAATTATTAACTAACAAATTTTTCATTAAAGTTATTTGCTTTGAAGTATTTGATAAAATAAAAATATTTTTTGATGTACAACTCATAATTATAAAAAATGCGAGCCATTACAGTTCGCATTTTAATTAATTTTTAATTACTTAGATACAATTAATTTTTTGGCAATTTTACTATTACCATCGTTTAACTCTATAAAATAAATACCATTTGATAAATTACTTAAATCAACATCAAAACCATTATCACCACTAACAAAGCTGTTGTTTAAATACTCGTTAATTTTAGTGCCAATTACATTATATATACATACGTTAAATGTTTGGTTAGTTTTTAAATTTAAATAAATAGTAGCTTTATTAATTGCAGGGTTTGGATAAACGCCAAACTCATTAACATTGCTATTTAGTTGTTTAATTGAAGTAAAAACAGCATCATTAAAATTAGCACCATTAGCAGCAATGCCATTTGTTAGCGGGCGATAATCGGGTGTAAAATAATTGTAAGGTGTGGTTAATATATTAGCTGATGATTTTAGTGTATCGTTTGCATTAGCCATTAACCAAGCATTAGCACCATTTGTAATTACACCAAAAGTTCCTGTTTCGGTAGCTCGTAAACCATAACCTGCAACAATATTATTTTTAAATTTTAATGTTCCTGCATTTGCATTTGTCTCACAGGCGCTTCCATCAACAAAAACGCCTCTTGTTGCATGATCCATAAAAATAGAATTCATTATTTTTAAATTAGAATTCCGTCTAATACGCGCGCCACGTCTAAAACCAGATGCATAAGTTGCCGTTGGTACTCCACGCAATGGGCCAATATCGGTAACGTTAGAAAACACTGCCGATGTTAGCGGACTGCCTGCTGAACCCGTTGCATCGTTATCAGATTCGAACCCTTCGGATGTAGATACAGCTGGGTTATCAGAAATTTGTGGGTCGCGAACGCCCAAGCAAAATTGAACATTACCTGAAAAGCCATTATCTGTATCAAAATCATCATCTAAACAACGATAAGCAACTAAGTGTTTGCAATTAACGGTGCCGCCAAACCATTCATAAGCATCATCGTTAGCAAACGATACTTGAACGTAATCTATAGTTGTACCTCTACCTACTCCACCCAAAGTTAAGCCATTAATTTCTTTATTTGGTTGGTAAACGTAACCACCATATTCTATACGAACATATTGAATATTCCCCGAGTTATCATTATCATCTGGACTTGTACCACCACCGAATTCGGTATCGGTACTAATTGGTAAGCCCTCAATATTATTAACACCACCACTATTGTTTATAGTTGCTTTACCCATTAAAATAATTCCTCCCCAATCGCCTAAGCCTCTTGCATTAACATCTTGATCGGATGTAAAAACAATTGGTTGTGAAGCGGTACCAACTGCATTTAGTTTTGCACCTTTTGTAATAAACAAACCTGTGCCCGCAACTGCTTTAGAACCTCTAACCATAACACCTGGCTGAATAGTTAATATGGCGTTATTATTTACAAAAACTTGACCTTGTAAATGCACAACCGAACCCGTTGCCCACGTTGTATTTGAGTTAATGTTGCCAGATACTGTTACTGTTGGCGCTGCATAATTTGCTACCTGCGGGTTCCATTCAGTCCAGCTATCCGTCCACATTTGGGTTGGGCTGGGTTCAAACGCGCCGCGGTAATTTGTTGTAGTAAAAAATGATGTTTGAGCAAAAGTAGTTACACTTAATAATACAGATGCTAATAAGTAATTTTTTTTCATTGTTTTAATTTTAGTATGTTTTAATACCGCAAAATTAATGAGCTATACTTACCTTATAGTTAAGCCAGTATTAACAATGCGCTACAAGTAACTTAACTAATAGTTAACTAAACTACAAACGACTTAACATTAATTTAATATGAACGTTTGACACTACTTATTTTCGAAAAAAAATTAAGTAAACAAATAAAAAAAAATTCTGTTTAAATAATAAACAAAATTTTAGTTACATAGTTATAATTTAGTTTTTAAAACTTATAGCTTAATTGTAATGAGTAAGTAGCCCTGTATTGCGTTACCCACAATGGCGCCGAATTTTTACTATTATACGTTAAATTATTTTCAGAATCTTGTGTAAATAATTGTTGCTGTTTTTTTGCTAAGGCATCTTTAATATTAAACCTGATTTCAAATTTATTATTAAAAAAACTTTTTGTTGCTTGTAAATCTAAAACGTTACGCCCCATTTCCCAAATATTTCCTTCGCCCGATTTATTTAGATTACTAATATTACCTGCAATATAAATACGCGAGCCAAAACGATTATAAGATGCGCTTAAACTATAATTATATTTTTTATCATTATACGTTATGCCTGCATTAATAATGTAGGGTGATTGTCCTTGCATTTGTCTTTCGCCAATTTTAACACCTTTGTTAGCCGAGGCCGAACTTACAATATCTGTTTTAGATTTAATATATGAAAAATTACTAAACAAGGTTATGTTATTTAAAATACGACCAAAAAAATTAGTGTCATTTTTTGTAAGTAAACCTAAACTAATACGATACTCCAATTCTAAACCCTTACAAATAGCTTTAGGCGAATTGCGATAGGTTATTTCGCGTGCATTTTCGCCCTGTATTAATTCTATTGGGTTTGTAAAATCTTTATAAAAAACCGAAACCGATGCTAGTTGCCCGCCGCTTGGATAAACCTCATACCTAAAATCATAATTTTTAATAGTGGCACGTTGCAAGGTGGGGTCTCCACTTAAACTAAAGTTAGTATTAAAATCATAAAATATTAATGGTGCTATTTCTCTAAACTCCGGTCGGTTTAATGTTTTAGAGTAACTTAAACGAATGTTTTGTTTTTGGGTTATTGATAAAATTAAATTAGCCGAGGGTAAAAAATCATTTACAATGGTATCGTAATTAACAAACTGTTTATCATAAAAATACAATTTGCTTGGATGGCTTAATTTTTGCTGATACGATTCGTAGCGAACACCTGTTACAAAACGTAGCCACGTTTTATATTTTAAATCAACCATTGCATAAGTAGCCAATAAACTAGAATTTGCATTGTAAGCTGCTTGACTAAAATCGTTATTTTGAGATAATTTTAAACCACCAACACCAGGCGCTAGCAAACCCATGTTTTGTGTTGAGTATAATTGGCTCGAGTTTAAATAAGTTATACTATCTAAAAATGAAACTGTTTGGCCCGCTTGCCCGTATTTTGAATAAGAAAATTCGCGTTGTAAATAATCCCTATTTCTAACTTGATAAAAGCCCCCAATTTTACCTTCAACACTTAATGTTTTAGATAATGTAAAATCACGCAACGCATCTATTTTAATACTTTTAATATCTTCCTTCATTTTTGAACTTAACATTACTCCAGAATAATCGGGCCCCGAAGTGCCACTATAAGGTATTTGAGCGGCATACATTGTATCGCTAGGGTGTAGTATTGCAGGTTCAGATGGGTCTTCAGGAATAATGGCAATTAACTTTTGCTTGCGCGTGTAAAGTGTTCGTTTTAAATTTGGAACCTTTCGTTTAACTTGAGTATAACCTGCATTCCAATTAACTTTAAGATTTGCTTTAGGTATAACATGTTCACCAATTAATTGGTTAGATTGTACATTATTTTGTGTATACCAAAATGCAGTAGATTTTAATAGAGATGGATTTTCTTGGTTTGTTAACTCAAACATGCCACTTCGTTTTATTGTTTTATCATCTGTATTTATGCTGTATAATTTTTTTAAACTAATGTTGTTATTGTTATTAAGCTTGCACGTTACATTTAATAAAGCACCAAGTAATTTTTGATTTTGATAGGTTTCATCTAAAATTTGTTTATCAATAACTAATGGGTCAGACGAATCGTTGGCCTTACCCGACTCGTAATTAATGCGGCTTGTTGTAAAATAATTATTTGTACTGTTGTACGATAACGACCCTATAACACCTATAAAATCTTTGTTTTTTAATTTAACATTATACCCAGCCGATAATAAGTAGTTAGCATTTGGAGTAAATTGTTTTGATTTAGCTTCCCAATTACCTGTATTAATTTGTTGTGCATAATTTGCTTGTTGGTGTATGTTTTGCGAAAACTCTGTTTGCTCGGGCATATCTTTTATTATGTTTCGAGTTCCATCATCAACACCTAACCAATCTTTTTTTCCTTTATCTAAATATAATTGTTGCTTACCTTTTGTTGCTGTGTTAAAGCCACTGCCAACAGTTAGTTGAACGAAATTTTTATCAGGAATTCCTTTTGTAGTAATTTCAATAATACCACCAGCAAACTCACCTGGCAAATCAGGCCTTGCTGTTTTATAAATTACTAAATTATCTAACATACTACTCGAAAAAACATCAAATGAAAAAGCTTTTCTATCGCTTTCGGTGCTTGGTAGTGGTGCTCCATTTAAATATGCAGCGTTATACCTATCGTTTAAACCTCGTATAATTACAAATTTATTATCTTGTACACTAGCTCCACTAACTCGTTTTAAAACATCGCTTGTATTTTTATCTGGTGTACGCTTTATATTTTCGGCACTAACGCCATCGCTTACACTTGCATTGTTTTTTTGTTGCATTACTAATGCTACATTGTTATCTTTTTTAACTTCGGCTTGCACAACCACTTCATTTAAATTTAATGATGCAGAGGTTGTTAATTCAAAATTAACTAGAGTTGTTTCATTATCTTTAATTACAACATCACTATTTTTTTTTGACTCGTAAGATATGTAACTTGTAATTAAATTAATTTTACCAATTGGCACATTATTTAACACAAAATTACCATCAAAATCGGCCGATGCGCCTTTGGTTGTACCTTCAATTAACACAGTTGCTCCAGGTAATGTTTCGCCAGTTTTAGCATCGGTAATTTTACCGATAATTTTACCTGTTTGGGCAGTTATTGTTAATGATAATACTAACGAAATAACTGATACATTAATTTTTTTAAACATTGTAAGTTGTAATAATAGTTATCACAAAAAAACAAAATAGAGATATTCTTTACGTTTCTATAATATTATGATAATGTTAAATACCCATAAATAAATTACTGAACAATTAACATTAAATTAACATTGCGTTAAAACTGCAAGCCTACCATCGTCATATCGTCTGTTAATGAATTTGTGCCGCGCCATGTTTTTAATACGTATTGCATAAACTCTTTTTGATAGGCAAAGGGCTTTAAATAAATTTCGTTATAACTATCTACTAATTGTTTTTTACTAAATTTTTTATTATCATCTTCATTAAACTGATGAATAATTCCATCGGAAAAAAACAAAAAAACTGCTTCGTTAGTTAAATCTAAATCAAATGTATTAAAAGACCTATTGTGCTCAATTTGCCAGCCACCAATAGGAAAACTATCGCCATGTAAAATTTCAATTTTATTATTTTGCGCCACTAAAAATTCTCCATTGGCCGATGCGTAAGTGCACTTTTTTGTTTTTGTATTATAAGCAAGTAAAGTAACTTCGAGCCAATCGTTATTAAAATTTGCATCAATAAATTCATTGTTAAATGTTTCTATCCATTTTTTATCAAGTTCGGTTAAATAATCGCCAACGCAACTATAGTTTTTTTGAATAACATAATTTAGTAAACTAATACCAAGCACTGTTAACATTGCACCCGATACGCCATGCCCTGTACAATCGGCTAAGGCAAAAAATACAGTGTCATTTTTTTTTGTTATCCAATAAAAATCGCCACCAATTTTGTGTTGTGGTTCGTAAATTAGAAAATGATTTTTAGTGTATTTTTCAAAATGTCGTTTTTTTGGCAATAAACCATTTTGAATTGTTTTTGCATAAAGCAAACTGTTTTCGAAGTTTTGTAAATTTTCGTTAACTAAAATTTCATTATTATAAATCATAATGCAAAAATACAAGGTCTGTATCACTTACAACCGCCGTGTACATTAGCTTTACATTAAATAAAAATAATTTATTTTTTAATTTAAAATTTAACGTGTGTAGTTTTATTACTAAAATCTATTAAAAACACAGGTTAGTATTATTAAAAACATAGGTTAAGCTAAAAAAACAATTTTAACATTTTAGTAATATTATTTATTCAATTTAAATTATAACTATTTACTAATTAGTTTTTTTTACTGTTTTTAAGTTTAGCAAATTCATTGCATTTGGATTAAAGCCTGTGATTTTTTTATGCACTAATCGTATTACTTGATCATAAAATAAAGGTACAATTGGCGCGTCGTCTATTAACATTTGGTCCATTTGTTGGTACAACGCCGTTTTAACTTCTCTATTTTGTTCTTTAACTACTTTCTCAAACAAGGCGTCAAAATCAGGGTTTTTGTAGTGTGTGTAATTTGCACCTATTGGCGAAAAGTTTTTACTGTAAAATAAGCTCATGTAGTTTTCTTCATCAGCATAATCGCCTACCCACGATTTTTTAAAAAAATTATATTCGCAACTTGCAACTGCTTGGCGTAATACAGATGCCTTATCAACACTAATATTTATTTTAATATTATTATCGGCTAATTGCGATTGTATAAACTCGGTTTGTTCTAAATATGTTTCGGTGGTATGCAACGTTATTTCAGGCAATCCTTTTCCATCAGGGTAGCCTGCTTCAATTAATAACTGACGCACTTTTTCGGGATTATAAGTATAGCCTTTAACTTTAGTTTCGCTATACGAAGGCAAGCCTTTTGGTATAAAGCCTGCAATTGCTGGCGAACCAATGTTGTTTCTGAAATATTTAACCATTTTAACTCTATCAAAACCATAATTAATGGCCTGCCTAATAGCTTTAATGCGTGTTGGCGATTTTTGAACCAAATTCATATTATCATCAACCAAAATACCTAAGTAATCTGTTTTTAAAAACAATTGTTTTTGCAAGTTAAATTTTTCGGCATATACTGGTTGCAAATTTCCATTTTTATCTACTACATCGTTTATGTTTATAGCATCGGCTCCACTAACCATATCGTATTTTCCGTTAAGCAATTCCATAAAAGCGGTTTCTTTATCTTTAACAAATGAAATTGTTAGTGCGTCTAAATAAGGTAATCTGTTACTGCCTTCAAACTCAAAATATTTTTCATTTTTTATTAAAACGAGTTTTGTTCCTTCTTCCCACAACTTAAATTTAAATGGCCCAGTACCAACTGGGTTTCTTCTAAAATCTTGCCCGTACATATCAATCGCTTCGTGTGGTAATACCGAAAAATATTTCATTGTTAAAATGCTTATAAACGCGCTAAATGGTTGTTTTAAAAAAATTTGAAAAGTAGTGTCGTTTGGCGCATTAAAGCCTTTGTAATTTGTTTTATCGCTTCTATCAATATTACTTAATAACGACATAGCGCTACTCGATCGAGGATCGAATAATCGGGTAAACGAATACATAAAATCTTTTGCAATTACCTTTCGTCCTTGTTCTTTTTCAAAACAATCGTTATCATGAAAAAAAACATCGTTGCGTAAATAAAACGTATAGGTTAATCCATCATCACTAATCATCCAATTGTTTGCAATACAGGGTATTACTCTTAACGAATCATTCATTTGAACCAAGCCATTAAACAGTTGATTTACTGGCCAAATATCTTCCAAATTATTTGCAGTGCCGGGGTCGAGGCTTGTAACGCCAGCCATTTCGTTATAATTAAAAACAGTTCGTGCGTCTTTACTTTGTTTATTGGTGTTACAACTAACAAACACTATAATTACAATAGTAGTTAAAACAACAAAAACATATCGGGTTTTATTAAGCATCTTTTTTTTATATGTTAATCAATATTAAGTATTTGAGGGCAATAATTTATTCAACAAAATGCACAGTTTTACACAAACGCTTGTCAATTACAAAAAATACATAATTTAGTATCCTAAATAAATTTAGATGAGAAATAAACTAAACTTAACACTTTTTTTTGCAGTATTTACCGTACTAACTTATAGTCAAACAAACCATAATTTAGAAGCAACGCCCGAAAGTGCTGAAGCAAAATTAAAAACAAATAATTTTGAAGATGCTTTAGATGATTATTTAGAATTAATAAAAACCGATTCGAAAAACGAAGTTTACAATTACAACATTGCTTTGTGTTATTTAAATACTAATGCAAATAAAGCAAAGGCAATACCTTATTTAGAAATTATTATGCGCAAAAATAATTATAATCACGAGGCCGATTATTTGTTAGGACGAGCTTACCATTACAACGCCCGTTACGACGATGCAATTAAAATGTTTGAAAACTATAAACTATCAAAAGGAAAACGTGATGTAAAAGAAATTGAAAAACAAATACAGTATTGCATTAACGCAAAAGAAATTACCAAATACCCTATTAACGTTGCTTTTCAATCGTTAGGCAATAATGTTAACTCACAGTATAACGATTACTATCCCTTTGTTACAAGTAACGAATCAGTTTTGTTTTTTAATTCAAAACAACCAAGCAAAAACAATCAAAAGTTTGAAGATGGCACGTTTCAAAATGCTATATATCAATCAAAAGTTACTAATGGGCAATTTTCAAAAGCTGTAAAAATGCCTGCGCCAATTAATTTAGATAAAAAAGTTATGGAAATTATTGGCTTAAGTGCAAGTGGTCATGTAATGATATTATCGCAAGCAAACCCAACTGGTAAGGCTAGTATTTATTTTAGTAAACAAGATGCAAATGGTAATTACACAAAACCTCAATTAATTGATGATGTAATTAATGCAGACGGCGATGTTGTTGCGGCATCAATATCTAACGATGAAAACACAATTTATTTTACAAGTAATAAAGATGGTGGTTTAGGCGGGCTAGATATTTATTCGTGCAACAAACTATCTGACGGTAAGTGGGCAATGCCACAAAACTTAGGCCCAACAGTAAACACAAGTGATGATGATGATTTTCCAAACATTTCGCCCGATGGTAAAACGTTGTACTTTAGTTCTAAAGGGCACTCGAGCATTGGTGGTTACGATATTTTTAAATCAACGTTTGATGAAACAACCAAAAAATTTAGTGCTGCAAAAAACATAGGTTATCCAATTAACACAACTTACGACGATATGAATTTTAGAGTTTCTAAAAACGGAAAATATGGCTACATAGCCGCTGTTAAACAAGGTGGTTTGGGCGAATATGATATTTATCGTGTTAATTTTAATGAAGTAGAAACTGAGTATACCGTAATTATTGGCGAACTTAAAGCGCAAGATAATTCGGAAATAAATTATACCGATGTTTTTATTACCGTTACCGATATTAAAACAAACGATTTGATTGGTAATTATTTGCCAAACCCAGCAAATGGGCGTTATGTAATGATTTTACCCCCTGGTAAATACAAAATGAGTATTGAAACTGCAGGCTTTAAAACCTTAGAAAAAGATGTTGAAGTATTTGATAAATCATCTTATCAGGCCGAAATAAATATGAACATAGAGTTAAGTAAATAAATTATTTAATGGAATTTACATCAAAATTAATTGAAAAAGCAGTAGGTCATTTTTCGGGATTACCAGGCGTTGGCAAAAAATCGGCGTTGCGCTATGTGTTACATTTAATTAAACAAGATGTGCAAGATGTACATCAGTTTTCGGAAGTTATAAAAGCTTTAAAATGTGATTTAAAATTTTGTAAAAACTGCCATACCATTGCCGATAATGATATGTGTGAAGTGTGCATTAACCCATTACGTAATCAACAATTAATTTGTGTAGTGCAGGATTATAGAGATGTTATGGCTATTGAAAACACAGGTTTATATAAAGGGGTTTACCATGTTTTAGGTGGTTTAATTTCGCCAATGGAAGGTATTGGGCCAAGTAATTTAAATATAGATTCGCTTATACAAAAGGTAACAAAACAACAGCTATCGGAAATCATATTAGCATTAAACGCAACTATGGAAGGCGAAACAACTAGCTTTTTTATTTTTAAAAAATTAGCCTCGTTTGATGTAACCTTAAGCGCTATTGCTCGTGGAATTGCCGTTGGCGATGAGTTAGAGTATACAGATGAAGTTACTCTTGGTCGCTCAATAACAAACCGAATACCATACGGTAATAGTTTAGCTCGATAAAAAAAGGCTCATAAAGATTGAGCCTTTTTTTATTCTATTTTTTTTGAACTTTTTCTTTTCTTTTTTTATCCCAATAGTTATATGCAAAGGCTAATAAAGCAATAATGGCTACTGGTATTTTCCACGATACTAAGCCTTCTTCGCCAACGTAACACATAAAACGTTCCCATCTAAATTTACCATCTTTACTGTTTTTAGTTAACGAACCTATTACAGATTTGCCACTAATAGGATTATTTTTAGGATCTTTCATACTAAACCATACAAAAACTGGTCGGCCAACAACGTGGTCAAACGGTACAACTCCCCAACTACGGCTATCTGCCGAGTTATGGCGATTATCTCCCATCATCCAATAATAACCTTGTTTAAAGGTGTAGCTCGTTATAGGTTTACCATCGTACATAACCTGCGCACCGTTAGTTGTTATTTGATGTATGCCATCATCATATGTACTTAACATTTTTTCGTATAAGCATAAATTAGCAGTATCTATACTTACGGTTAAACCTGTTTTAGGTAACGTAAATGGTCCAAAGTTATCATTGTTCCAACCGTATGTAGATTTGTGAGGAAAAATACTCGGGTTATATTCTCCTTTTTTATCAATTCGTTTTTTTACTTGTAATACATTAGGTATTAATTTAATTTTTTCAGCTACATCAACAGGCATGTTCATTAAATAAACTGCAGTATCTTTTGAGTAGGCTAGTAAACCTGCTTCGGTAACATATATGTCATTTTTATCTAAAAAAGCTTCATTCATTTCGTATTGCGGATTTGATGGATCGCCACCAACACT
>JAYSUQ010000031.1:0-6287 GCA_043718985.1 Bacteroidota bacterium
AACTTATACTAACAATAGCGCTTGTTACATTAACCCAACTAATGGTTGCACAAAAAGTGCAATACAGTTACGATAACCACGGCAACCGCACACAACGCAAATTAGTAGTAAACGGCCCATTTGACCCCATGCGCTTTGCAAACATAGCAACAGAAAACATTGCCGATGGCGAAACAGTTAAAAATACAGAAGGCATAAGCGTTTACCCCAACCCAACAAGCGATAAAATTATTTTAACCATAAACGATTTTAATCCATCAGAAACTAATAGCATGACTTTGTTGGATGCTAAGGGCAACGAAGTGATGACACAAAAAGTAACGCAAAACAATACTGAAATGAGTGTAGCGCATTTACGTGCAGGTGTTTATTATTTTAAAGTAATAAAAGATAAAAATATGTTATACTACAAATTAGTTAAGGTTGATTAAAAAAAATTAACCCAAAACATCAAGCAATTTTCACAAAAATTAATCGTCAATAAAAATTAAGCACCTGATGAAAATAGTACTACTTAGCTTAATAATAAGTTTAACAATTACACTCAATGCTCAACAATGGTGTAGTGCAGGTTCGGTATGGCATTTTAATACAAGTAACCCAACATTTAATACAACTTACACAAAGCATACTTATTTATACGATACAATTGTAAACAGTAAAACATTTAACAAAATAGCAAGCGAAACCCATGGTAATGGTGTAATGGGGCCAATAAATAATTACGGTAATTTTTATACTTTGCTACAAAACAACGTAGTGTTTTTTAATAGTAGTAATTATGGTCAAACACCACTTGCAACCGATACCTTAATTTGTTTTGGCCCCGTAGGTTCAAAGTGGCGAGTGCAACCAAACGGCGGTGCAAGTTGCGAGCAATCGTATATAGAAATTACAGAAACTGGTAACAGTTTAGTGCAAGGCTTAAATTTAAATTGGTATAAAATAAATTATAAAAACTATTACATGTTTGGTACGCCAAATCAATATTTACAAACTGGCATTGATACCATTTTTGACCGCATAGGATATAAACATTTAGCTTTTCAATTTTTAGGGCATTGTGCTGATGCAACAGATGTTGGTACAAGTTCGCTTAACTGCTTTAGTGATAATTTAATAAGTATTAAAACTGTTACAACAAATTGCGATTTAACTTCAGGCTTAGAAGAGTTTGGATTAAATGAGGGAAATGAGTTTAGTATTTACCCCAATCCAGCTAATGAAATATTAAATGTGTTTTCGAGCGACTTAATCATCAATCCTTATATCTTAACAATTAGTAATAGATTAGGTGAGGTTGTAAGTTCTAATGCAGTTGAGAACACTAAGCAATTCACTTTAAAAACTAATAACTTACGAAGTGGTATTTATTTTATTACAATTACCCAAAACAACAAGCAATTTTCACGAAAATTAATCATCAATAAAAACTAAATACACAATAGCATTATTACTGTTTAGTGTCAATACCATTACAAACGATATGGGAGCCATTGTACTTGAACAAAATTTTGATGCTTGGGGGCGCAAACGTAACCACACCAATTGTACTTACGCTATTAATAACCAATACAAAGCATTTAATTGGTTTGTGGGCGGCTACCCCGAAATGTGCTGTAAATTTTAAAAATAATTGTATAAAACAACTAACTTTACACTCACTTTATTTTTAAATTATGACAGATATTACAATAAATATTCAAAACCCCGATAATACAATTACCGCACTTATTGCACCAACCGATATGGGTTTAAGTTTAATGGAATTTTTAAAAGGTAACGATTACGATATTTTAGCCACATGCGGCGGTATGGCATTGTGCGCTACTTGCCATGTTTGTGTTGTAAATGGTTTTGATAGTTTATACCCAATTACTGATGATGAATATGCAATGTTAGATACCTTACCAAACATAACAGATACATCGCGGCTTGGTTGCCAACTTAAATTAGCCGATAGCATGCACAACATTACAGTTAAAATTATGGGCGATGGTATTTAATTGCATTTACTATTTTTAACACTTATTAATAGTTAAATTAGATAAACACTATTGTTATACCTATAAATTATGAGTTTGTTTGCGACGTACAGTTTTTAAAAACAAAAACACATTATGGCCGGAGTAAACAAAGTAATTTTAATTGGTAATTTGGGTAAAGATCCCGAAATGAAATACCTTGAAGGAAACATTGCACGTTTAAATTTTAGTATGGCAACCAGCGAATATCACAAAGATAAAACTGGTAATCGTATAGAACAAACCGAATGGCACAACGTTGTGCTATGGAGAAGTATGGCCGAAAGTGCCGAAAAAATTTTAAAAAAAGGAACTCAAATTTATTTAGAAGGTAAGTTACAAACTCGCCAATGGGTAGATAAAGATAACAACAAACGTAATATTACCGAAGTTGTTGGCGAATCGTTTTTAGTATTAACAAAACGCGATACTACCACTAGTAGTAACACAAGTACCGAAGATTTTAACTCGGTTAACTTTGATGATTTAGGTAAAAAAACCGATTTACCTTTTTAACATAAACAACCATTTTATAAACAACCTAAAACCAATTACAATAAAGTAGTTGATTTTTTTTTGATTTTTGAGAAACATAAAAATGTGTAACTTTAAACAATGTTACTACGCTTAAATTACGATAATCCTCACCCAAAAGATATACAACAAATTATAGATTGTTTAAAAAACGACGGTGTTATTATTTATCCAACCGATACTGTTTACTCAATGGGTTGCGATATAACAAAACCGCGTGCCATTGAAAAACTATGTAAACTCAAAAAAATTAAACCCGAAAAGGCAAATTTTTCTTTTGTGTGCAGCGATTTAAGTCACCTATCAAACTTCACAAAACCAATCTCTAACTCATTGTTTAGAGTAATGAAAAAAGCATTACCAGGGCCTTACACATTCATTTTAGAAGCTAACCAAAACGTACCAAAATTATTAAAGCAAAATAAAAAAACTGTGGGTATTCGTGTTCCCGATAATACAATTTGTAAAACAATTATTGAGGCACTTGGCAACCCAATTATAACTACAAGTTTACATAATCAAATTGATGAAGTGCTTGATTATTATACCGACCCAGAAATTATACACCAACAATACCAAAAAGAAGTTGATTTGATAATTGATGGTGGTTTTGGAAACATTTACGCATCAACAGTGTTTGATTGCACTACCGACGAAATAATTGTTGTTAGAGAAGGCTTAGGCTCGTTAACTGTTTTAGAATAATAGTTATTTAGCTTTTAGTAAAAAAATGATATATTTAAGTTTTAAATATAAACTTATGCGATTTACATTTTTAACTTACCTATTTGTTTTTTTATTTTCGGCAAAAGCCTTTTCACAAATTACAAACACAAAAAAATGGCGCAAAACCGAAAAAGATTCGATGCAAAATGCGTTAATTTTATTTGACGAAAAACGATATGCACTAGCATTACCTTTATATGAAAATTTATATAAAAATCATCCAAAAGAACAATATTTAAAATATTGTTATGGTAAATGTGCCTTGTACCGTAGCGATCAGCACGAAATGGCTTATCAGTTATTAACCGAAGTTTATGAAAAAGCTCCTAAAATAGAAAACATACAATACGATTTAGCACGCGCTTGCCATTACAATTATAAGTTTGATGACGCTTTAGTTTTAATAGAAAAAGCAATCGTAAACAAAAACACAAGTGCCGATGCTAAAACTGATTGTAAATTATTAAAACAATATTGCCAAAACGCCAAGTTATTTTACGCATCGCCAACTAATGCAAAAATTGAAAATGCGGGCAATATATTAAATACTCAGTACGAAGAATATGTGCCTGTAATATCGGCCGATGAATCGGTAATGATATTTGCTTATCGTGGTATTGAAAGTTTAGGTGGTTTGCAAAATGAATTTATGCAACCCGATAAATATGGTAGTTATTTTGAAGACGTATTTATATCGTACAAAGAAAGTGAACAGTGGACAAAACCAAAATCGGTTAGTGCTAACATTAACTCCAATGTGCACGATGCGGCCATAGCCTTAAGTGTTGATGGACAAAGTTTATTTATATATAGAGATAATGGCGATGACCACGGCGATATTTATTTAAGTCAGCAAATTGATACAAGTTGGACTGCACCACAAAAATTACGAGGCCAGGTTAACTCTTACTCGTGGGAGGGTAGTTGCTCAATGGCAGCCGATGGAACTCAATTATATTTTAGTAGCGAGCGTGGTGGCGGTTTTGGAGGTAAAGATATTTACCGAGCAACCTTGCAAGTCGATAGCACTTGGGGTAATGTTGTAAACTTAGGAGATAGCATAAATACACAATACGATGATGACGCACCATTTATACACCCTGATGGCATTACTTTGTTTTATAGCAGCAAGGGTAAAAACAGTATGGGTGGTTACGATATCTTTCAATCAAAATTAAATTGGCAAGATTCTACGTTTAGCAACCCCGTAAATTTAGGTTATCCTATAAATACACCCGACGATGATATTTATTATGTACTATCGGCAAATGGCGAACGAGGTTACTATGCCTCGGGTAAAAAAGGAGGTCAGGGTTTAAAAGATATTTACTCGGTAACACCTGGGTATGTTGGTAAAAAACCATCGGCATTTATTGTTAAGGGTACAATTACGTATAATAAAGAACCAATTGAAGCAGATATTGTTGTTGAATTTGTAAATAAAAATAACGAAAATAAAACCTTTGGTACTTTTAATAGCAGAGCCTTTAACGGTAACTATTTAATATCGTTACCATCAGGGTCTGAATTTGTAATTAAATATAAGTACAAAAACTTTCCGTATAAAATATTAGATATTAAAACATTAGGCTTAGAAGGCTACGACGAAAAAATATTTGATGTTAACTTTGATTTACCCGATACTTTAAAACCAGTTGCAGTTAATGAACCTAAAAAAGATAGCGTAATAGCAATAGTTAAACAGCCAGAACCAGTTAAAGATAATTTTGTTCCTAAAAATAATACGCAACAAAAAACAATGGATTTTGCCGCAAAATATGGCGATATTAGTGCCGAAGGCCTTGTGTTTAAAGTGCAAATTGCAGCGTACAAATACCCTAAAAATTATGTGTACAAACATTTAAAAGGTCTAGGCGCAGTAGAAAATTTATTGCTTGATGGCATAACACGTATTACAATAGGTGGTAATTTTAATACTTTAAATAAAGCGTTTACTCATAATAAAAAAGTAGTACGTGCTGGCCAGCCCGATGCTTTTGTTACGGTATTGTACAACGGAAAAAGAATTTATTTAGAAGATTTGGAGCGAATGGGAATTTATGCTAACAAGTAGTTAAATGATATTTTAAATTATTACACTAAAGATTAAATTGTATTAATTAAACTTAAAAATTTATTTAATGCTGTTTTTTTATCTTCATCAAAAGTATACGATATTTTATTTTGCAAGTAATCAAAGGCATCAAAACCTTTAATTATTGATGGGTTTTGTTTTACAACAGTTTCAATATTTTTAACACCTAATTGTAAGGCCAAATTAAAATCGGTTACAAAATTAGCAGGTAATGGTTTGTTACTTACCCAACACGCAAATACAAATGGCAGGCCTGTGTATTTTTTCCACTCATCCGATAAGTCGTATTCATAGGGAAAATTATTTAACCCAAATGTTCTATCGCCAATAATAACGGCTCCAGTAGTGTTATTAATTTTGTTTTCGAAACCCTCGCTTGTGTTTATAAATTCAATGTTTTTTTTCCAAAAATGTTTATTTAAAACTTGTATGAGCGTTACCGATGTTTTAGATTGGTAATCTAACATAATGTGAGTTAATTCGTTTAATGGTTTATTAGCATATAATTTAACACTATCTACCTTTCCGTTTGCGCCAATGCAATAATCTGTAATGATGTTGTAATTTGTTAACTCGGGTAAAATAGCAACAGGCACTAAGCCAATATCAACTTGCTTGTTTTTAAATTTTTGCGCGCAAACACTTGGTATATCTAGCTCAATGTTTAAACTATTTTTAATTAAACTGTTTGCAATGCCATATAAAAACGGACTAGTGTTATAATAATTTACAATAGATACTGAATACATATTTATAAAATAGAAATTATGGTTGTATTGTTTTTTTTAATTTGAACAAAACAAAGTGTGGCTGCAACAACAGTAATTACCGAGCCAAATATAACACCAAAATTAAAAGGTAATAGTAAAAAAAACGAATACACTAAACCAATGCCACAGGTTAATCCA
>JAYSUQ010000301.1:0-23553 GCA_043718985.1 Bacteroidota bacterium
GTGGTCAATTTGAGCCGGTTTACACTGGTCAATTTAAACCGTTTTCAGGTGGTCAGCTTACTCCGGTTTAGGGTGGTCAGTTTCATCGGTTTTTGCACTATACAGCGCAAAATTAAATACTAAAAATAAAAGTAACATTAATTTCATATTACTAATTTTTAAAGTTTTTAGCGGCCTTCATTCTTAATCGTTCTTGGGGTGTTTGGGCTTCGTATATAAATTTACTTGTTTCTTCCAGCCACATTAAAATTTCTTCGGTTGATTTTTGTTGGTGTATTTTAATTTGCTCATCGGTTACCGTATAATGAAAACCAACGTTAGCGTTTTCGAGTTTTGGTTTAATTTTCATTTTTTAATAGTTTGCTTAATAATAAAATATCGTTTTTATCTTGAAGTCGATTTGCATATTTTTTTAATTCAATTAAGTGTTCTATACTTACTAAATTAATTTGTGTTTGACCTACCGTGCGGGTTGATTTGTTTTTCCATAATTTATCAAACTCAATAGGTGTATCAAGTAGCACATCTAAATTCATATAACCAGCTTGCGAGTTAAAATACGAATAAGCTATTAAGTTTTTTTCGTTTATTGCGGTTAATCTTTCTTGTTTGGTAACAAAACCCTTAATAGAAACAGGAATTACAGATTGAAACATTAAGTACTTTATTGCGGTTTCAAAATTTTGAATATTGTTTTCATTAAAATCTAATAACAAATCTATATCGGCAGTCATTCGTGGTATTCCATAAATATTAACTGCTAAACCGCCACAAACTAAATAATTTACTTTATAATTATTTAAAGTATTAAATATTTTTATTATTTCCATCCATCAAATCTAAATAAAAAAATCCTTGTTATAATTTATACAACAAGGATTTAAAATTTTACAATTAACTATTCTTAAATCATATTAAGTTTTGCCAATAAATCATCGCGGTAAGAACCTCCTATTGGAATAACTTTTTTATTTTCTTCTAAAACAACAGTTTGGTTTTCGATGGTTGATATTTTATCTATGCGGGCAATAAACGAACGATGTACTCTTATAAAATCGCCATTATCTAATTTCTTTTCAATGTCTTTCATTGTAGAGTGTATGGTGTAGCGTGTGTATTGTGTGTTTAGTACAACATAATCTTTTAACGCTTCAACATAAAAAATATCTTTTAAGTTTACTTTTACTAAGCGGCTATTCGATTTTACAAATAAAATATCTTTTGATGTATCGTCTTTGTTTTCTACCAACGAATATAAAAAATCGCGTTCTTTTTGTACTTCGCTATCTTTTTTATGTTTATACAATGCCATTTCAATAGTTGAGTGCAAATCAATTTCTTTAAATGGTTTTAATATGTATCCGTAAGGTTCGGTAATTTTTGCTTTTGCTAATGTGCTTTCATCTGCATAGGCTGTTAAAAAAATTACGGGTATGTTGTATTCTTTTTTAATTACTTCGGCAACTTCAATACCAGTCATTGGGCCTTTAATCATAATATCCATTAAAACAATGTGTGGTTCTAAATCAACTATGTTTTTAATGGCGTCGGCACCGTTGTTACTAATACCTAATACATTATATCCTAGTTTTTTTAAACTGTTTTGAATGTCTTTAGCAACAATACTTTCATCTTCAACAATGTAAACGTTAATGTTATTTTCCATAAGTTTTAGTTCTTAAATTCTATTATAAATTTTGTTCCTTTTGTTGTATCTATTGTAAGCTTGCCGTCTATTTGATCTGTTAATGTATCTATTAATTGCAGGCCTAATGTTTTAATTTCTTTAATGTTAATATTGTTAGGCATTCCTATTCCGTTATCACCAATTTCTATTTTTACGTTATTTTTAACATTTGTTAAATTTACTGAAATAATTCCATCTCTACCATCGACGAAAGCATATTTTAATGAGTTGGATATGATTTCGTTTATGATTAATCCGCAAGGAATTGAAGTATCTAAATTTAGAAATAATTTATCTAATGTTAAAATTAATTTTATTTTATTTGCTTGTATTGAATATGAGTGTATTAAGTTTTTAGATAATGTGGCAATATAATCGCTAAAATTAACCTCTTCAAAGTTTTTGGTTTGATACAAACTTTCGTGTATAAATGCCATCGATTTTATTCGGTTTTGGCATTCTTTTAATAAGTTTAGCGCATAGGCATCGTTAACATACGACGATTGTAGGTTTAATATGCTTGATATTACTTGCATATTATTTTTAACTCGGTGATGTACTTCTTTTAATAAAATTTCTTTTTCTTTTAATGAGGCAATAATTTTTTCTTCATTAATTTTATTTTCGGTTACATCAAACCCTAATCCCGATACCTCTACCACATCGCCATTGCTGTTTTTTATTGGGCTTAAATAGTAGTGCCTGTGTACTGTTTTTCCGTTTAATAAAAGTCGTTCGGTAGTTAACTCAACTGGTATGCCTTTAAAGGCTAAGGCGTATTTATCGTCCCAAAGGGTTTCAATACTTTCGGTTTTTATGTACTTACTTATTTCGCGAATGCTTTTACCTATAATGGGGTAAAATTTATATAATTCGTAAATAGCGTTTGAGTAGTTTTGGTTTAATGATGTTATTTTAAAATCTTTAGTAATTGTCCACATTAACTGATTACCACTTTCGAAAATGGCGTTTAGTTTGGCCGATTGATTAATGATTTTTTGTTCAAAATTTTTATTTTCGGTTATGTCGTGGGCTAAACAAGCCACTTCAATTATTTCGTTTTTTTCGTTTTTTATTGGGTTTAAATAAACCTCACGGTAAATTATTTTACCTTTTTTATCAACGTCTTTATTTTCAAATTTTAATTTTTCGCCGCTAAATGCTTTTTTGTATAAAGGATACCAATATAAAATATAATCGTTTCTTTCTTTTTCAGAAATTTGTGCAATTAGGTTCGAATTAATGGTTGGTTTTTTGTGCGTTTTTTCAAAAAACACTTTTGTAAAATTGCTGTTAAACGACGATAAGTTAAATTTTTTATCAAGCGTCCAAATTAAATGCGAGGTGGTTTCAAAAACACTCGATACCTTTTGTTCGAGCTTTAACGATTCGCTTTGTAAATATTTTAACTCTGTAATATCGTACGATAAACACGATATTTCGTTTACTGTACTTTTATTTGTTTCAATTATTGGATAAATAAAAATTTGCCTAAACACTTTTTTATTTTCCTGTGTGGTTTGTTCTACCGTAAACTCAATACTTTTTTTGGTTTTAAAAACTTGGTTGTATTTTTCTATCCACCATTCGTGTATGTGGTCGTTTTTTAATCGTTTTTGTGGGTTATAAACCTCTTGTGCGTTTTCTATTGGCCTAATACCATACACATTAAACATTGCGTCCGAAAAATTTTTATTAAACGATGTAAAATAATGTTTCGTGTTTAAAGTCCAAATTAATTGGTTGCCGTTTTCAAAAATTGCTTTTAATTTTGCGGTTTGCTGTTGTGCTTTTAATTCGTTTGTTTTTCGTTCGGTAATGTTATGCGATAAGGCTACAACCTCTGTAACGTTTCCGTTTTCATCAACCGTTGGGTTTAAATAAATTTCGCGATAAATACTAGTTCCATCAGCGTTTATTTTTTCTGTTTCTAATAATATGTTTTCGCCTTTAAATGCCAAGGCGTATTTACTCATCCATAATTTATAATCGGCAGCGGTTAAAATTGTTTTATATAATTTTTTAAAGCTAATGCCATTTTCAATTTTATGTTTGTAGTGTGTTTGTATTTGGTTGCTATAGTTTTGGTTAAACGATGATATGTTATAATCTTTATCGACACTCCAAATAATGTGGGTTGATGTGTTAAAGATTGTATTAAGTTTTGCCTGTGTTGCATTGCGCTCTTTAATTGCTTTAACTAAAATGGCATTAGTTTTTTCGGCTAGTTGTGCGCGTAGGGTTTCTTCTTGTAATTTTTTTTCGGTAGATGTGTTTGAGATGGTTGTTTGCACACACATTTCGCCATTATAAATAAAGGGTACTGTTTTTAATTCAACATCAACAAGGTTACCTTTTGTTGTTTTAATGGTATAGCTTAAATCGTTTAACGTAATGCCTTTTAACGATTGTTGCATTCTGTTTTTTGCAATTTGTTGTTGTTCGGGAACAATAAAATCAATTAAATTTTTACCTATTATTTTTGTTGGGTTTACTTCATCTAAAATAAGTGCGGCAGTTTTGTTTGCGTATATGCAAATGCCTTTGTGTATAAAAATACCAATAGGCGAGCCCTCAATAAGGTTTTGATAGTTAATCCACTTTTGCTCTAACTCTAATTGATAGTTTCTTTCTTTTGTTATATCTCTGCTAATACCTAATACAAATTTAATTTTTCCGTCGTTATTATAAATTGGCGAATAGCTATCTTCTAACCAAATTAATTTGCCTGCTTTGGTTTTATACTGAAAAGTTGTAATTGTAAATTTTAAAGAATTATTTTTTTGTTGCACCCTAATTGTTTTTTCAAACGTTTGATATGCTTTTACATCGGTAACAATTGAGTAACAAAAGTTTGGATTTTTATAAAAATCTTTATCAGAGTACCCTAAAATTTTTTTAACATTAGGGCTAATATAACCGTAGTGTGGTTTTGGATAATAGCTATAAGTATAAATAATATCGTTAGCGTTTTTACTTATTAACTCGAGTGTTTGTTGCGATTGCAATAATTCGTTTTTTGATTTTATTTTAGTTGAAATATCTGTGAAAACAGATTGAATTACCGTTTTACCTTTATAATTAACGGCGTTTGATTTTGCTTCTAAATAAATTTGTTTGCCTTTAAAATCAATAAATGGCAGTTCAACAGTTGAAAACTCTTGTCCTTTTAAAATTAAATTAGCTCTTTGTTTAAACGATTGGTGATAATCTTTATTTAAAAAAGTATAAATTGAAATTTGCTCTAAATTTTTTAATGTTTTTTTTGGAACATTAAAAACCTCTATTGCTTTTTGGTTTAAATAATAAACGGTTTCATTATCAAACAAAACAACCGCAATAGGCAGTAAGTTTAGTGTGTTAGCGTCTATATTTAGTTGGGTTTTCAAACTTACTCGCTTTCAATTTCTTTATCAGTAATTTTTGGTTTCTTTTTGTCTTTATCTAAGTTAATTGTTTTATCTGGTTTTTTATTATAAATAGATGAATAATCTCTTAAACTTTCTTCGTAGGTAGGTTCTACTTTTATTCCTTGAAATTTAGTTTCAATATCGTTTTCATAAAAAATGGTTAAATAATTAAAGCCAGCTTCATCAAAAAACTTCCAATCATTTTGTTTCATTCCACCGCTATAATTGCCTTGTGCTATTTTTTTACCATTAGGGTAATACCAAGTGTGTTGGCCTTGAGGATCTCCATTTAAAAAATTACCTTCAAATCGTAAGTTACCTTTTGGTAAGTAAAATCGTTTCCATAAGCTATCTGGTTTATCGTTAGTGTATTTTCCAATTTCTTTATACTCGGGTGTTTCATAAAACCAAAATCCTTCTTGTAAATCATCAATATATTCTCCTTTAGTTACAATTTTACCCTCTTCGGTAAATTCTGTCATAATACCATTTCGTAGGTTATCTAAATAGGTTTCTTCGCGTAATAAATTACCATTTTCGTAATACCATTTCCAATCTCCTTGTGCTTTTCCTTTTTTATCGTATTTTCCTTTTTGCTCTATTTTTTGATTAGGGTAATAAAATATCCAATCTTTAATTCGTTTATCGTTTGCATACATTCCTTTTCCTTTAAACTCGCCGGTGTTATGAAATTCTGTCCAAATACCTATTCTGTTTCTAAGGCTATCTACGGCTCCGTAATCGGTTTTAATTCCTTCTAAATAAATAATTGCGCTATCGGGTATGGCGTGGTTACGGCACACATATTTTTTTATCATTACATCACTTGTATCATCTCTATTAATTGGTAAACTATCGCACACATATTTTTGGCGATAATGATAGTGTGTACCAACTGGCATGCCATTAATATATCCGCCTTCATATTTCATTGTACCGTCGGCATAAAAATCTTTATAAACATCAAGCTTTGCTAACTCGGGTGCATTTTTAATTTGCTTACCATTATTAAATTTTTGTGTGGTTTGTAGGTTTCCTTTTTTATCGTATGTTTTAACGTAACCATCAATTAAATCGTCTTTATATTTTTTTTCTTCTTTAATTTTTCCATCTTCAAAAAAATCTTTATGTAAACCTTGTTTATTACCTAAGTCATCTTTTCTATTTATTTTATCAGTACTAACAATGCTACCCATTTGGTATTTTGTAATGGTAATAATAACCGAATCGGTGTTGTATTCGTAAGCTAATCCATCTGGTTTACCTTTAATAAATGGTGTTATTTGTTTTATTTTACCCGATGGATAATACCAAACGGTGTTGCCTTGTTTTATATCATTTACAAAAAACTCTTTACTTACAATATTTTTATTAGTATCGAAATTAAGTGTGTAATTATTTTTTTTTCCTAATAAATAATTTACCGTTTTGGTAATTTTTCCATTTTCTGAATAAAAATTCCAAATACTATCTAATATAAAATTTTTACGGTTTCCTTCTATTTTTAAATTGCCATTTTTATAGTAATTTTTCCAATAACCATCAGCTTTTCCATCGCGCATTGTGCCTTCGGATGATTTTGAACCGGTTTCGTAATAAAATACATTGTAACCATTTTTAATAATGGTTTGAGAAGTAGCATTAAAACTATAAAAACTAGCAAATAGAATTATAAATATTCTAGTATTAAAACAATTTATTTTTAGCTTTTTAAAATTCACAATTTTTAAGTTATGGTTAAATTTAACAAAAAATAGTAGTGAAATTGTAAGTTAAATTAAAATTTACGTTTTAAAATAGATTGTGTGGGTACAGCTTCATTTTTATTATTTATAACTGCTGTTTTTGTTTTAACTTTTCCGTTAGTAAAGTACGTTAATTCTGCATTTTCGTTTATTTTACTAATGTCATCTATTTTCATGGTAATGCTACCATTATCATTAAAATAAACCCACTCGCCAGTTTGCTCGCCATTAATATAATTTTTTTTAAGAGCTATTATTCCATTTTGATGATAATGAATCCACTCACCAACCTTTTTATTATTACTATAATTACCAGTTGTTTTTATAACACCGTTAGGATAATATAACACATAGTTACCATTATTGGTTTGACTTTTAATAGATAGTGTTAAGAAAATAATTGATAAAAAATAAATATGTTTCATTATTAAAAAATTAGTTATTCAAAATTAAAAAACTCACTGCAACAAAAATACATTACAAATAAAATACAAATTTAAATTAGCTTAAAGTCCAAATTTAGCCGATAATTCAAGCATTTTATTAATTGGTAATTTTGCTTTAGCAATCATTTCATCACTCATATGTAATTCGGGGAGTTCATATAACAAGGTGTTATAAATTTTTTCTAATGTGTTAAGTTTCATATAAGGGCAATCGTTACAAGCACAACTATTATTTGGTGGGGCTGGTATAAATGTTTTAGTTGGGCTAGCTTTTTGCATTTGATGAATGATGCCTGCCTCGGTTAAAACAATAAACTCATTTGCCTCATTATTTTTACTATAATTTAAAATAGCAGTTGTGCTACCAATAAAATGGGCATGTTCAAGTATTTGAGCCTCGCACTCGGGATGTGCTAAAACCGAAGCGTTTGGATGTTGAGCTTTTAATTTTATTAATTTTTCTAAACTAAAAATTTCGTGCACCATACAACTCCCATTCCACAATACCATATTACGACCAGTTACTTTATTAATATAAGCTCCTAAATTTTTATCGGGGGCAAATATTATTTTTTGATCTTTAGGAAACGACTCAACAATTTGAACAGCATTGGTTGATGTAACAATTACATCTGAGAGAGCTTTAATATCGGCCGTACAATTTACATAGGTTAATACCACATGATGCGGGTGAGCTGCTTTAAATGCACTAAATTCATCAGTAGGGCAACTATCTGCTAACGAACAACCAGCTTTTAAATCGGGAATTAGTACTTTTGTTTTAGGATTGAGTATTTTTGCCGTTTCGGCCATAAAATGTACACCTGCAAATAAAATGATATCCGCCGTACTTTTTTCGGCTTGCTGAGCGAGCCCTAAACTGTCTCCAATATAGTCGGCAATATCCTGTATATCAGCATCTTGATAGTAATGCGCAAGGATGATTGCATTCTTAGTTTTCTTAAGATGCGCAATCTCTTTGAATAAATCAAGCGATGGATCTATTTTTTTTTCGATATAACCTTTTTCTAAATTCATATATAAATAATAAAAATATTTTTAAAAATTAAATTTTGGTATATTATTATAAGCTGTTAGCACTGTGCAAAAATACTATTTAGTTTACTTGTTTTTATGTTTAATTATATTGTACTAACAAATACTTAACCGCTTTTATTTAATTAAACCATTGGTTGTTAGTTAAATGAAACTTAATTAACAATGCGCTTATTAATTTAATGTGTAATAACTTTAATTAAAAGTAATGCATAATAATGGTGCACAAAACTGTATAACTGGCCACAAAGTAATTGAAACTAAATTTTGTTATTAAACATATTAAACTAAGTAAAACACAAACCTATAAACAAGCATTTAATTACATAAACTTATTAACTAGTTATTTATTTTTACACGTTGTAATTGTTAATTACAAGGGTACTTAATGTGTTGATTACTAATGCTAATAGTTATGAGTGTTAATTAACGTTGATTACTATTTGCAAACAATATTAGTTTATGTTTTAATATTTAATATTTTTAAAAAAGTACTATTAATTTATTTATTACTTAAATATAACTAATTATGATTAAAATTGCTATTGGTAGCGACCACGCAGGGTTTGAATTGAAACAAGAATTAATTAAGTATTTAAAAACAATTAATTGTGATGTTGTTGATAAAGGCTGTTATAGTTTAGAAAGGGCTGATTATCCTGATTTTGGGCACGCCGTGGCAAACGCAGTTACTAGCAATGAGGTAAAGTTAGGAATATTAATGTGTGGTAGTGGCAATGGCATTAATATGAGTGCTAATAAACATGCGGGCATTAGAGCTGCTTTGTGTTGGAATGCCGAAATTGCAGCAATGGCAAAACAACATAATAACGCAAACATACTAACATTACCAGCCCGCTACATAACTGTTGATGAAGCCAAAAAATGTGTTGATGCATTTTTAAATAGCGAATTTGAAGGCGGCAGGCATGCCGATAGAATTAACAAAATTAATTGTTAAAAATTTAACTTTAAAAGTAATTTTTTAGTTAACAAAGCAGTTAAAGCCCCCATTATTGGCGCTAAAACATATAGCCATAAATGCGATAAATAGCCCGATATTATTGCAGGACCTATTGATCGGGCAGGATTTATAGATGCGCCGCAATACGGGCCAGCAAAGTAAGCCCCTAAAAAAATTAAAAAACCTATAATTAAGTAGGCATATTTAGTTGGGTGTTTTTCTAAAATAAATATTAAAGCCAATAATAAAAACGTTAGTATAAACTCTAACACAAAACTTTGTAACTCGCTACCTGTTGGGTTTGTAGAGCCAAGGTATACATTTAAAGGAAACAATACGTGTAATAAACTACTCGCCACAACGGCACCAATTATTTGAAAAAATAAATAAAAGACTAAGTGTTTAAAAGATAGTTTTTTATCCATAAATAAAGTGATAGATACGGCGGGGTTAAAATGAGTTGAGTGTTTAGCAAATAAATAAATTACCGAACTAACAACAACGCCAAACGCCAACGAAATACCAAAATGAGTTACGGCACCACCACACTCTTGATTAATTACAATAGCTCCGCACCCAATTAACACAATAAAAAAAGTGCCAAAAAACTCAGAAAGGTATTTTAAAAACATAGGCATTATTTTATTAAGCTAAAAACATAAAACACCTCGGTAGCTATTTGTTTGCAACGGCTATAATAAGTTTCTGCTTCTAGTGCAGTGTTATCAGCCACTTTAGGGTCGGTGTAGGTAGTAGCAATTCGCAAATCAACATTTGGTATAAAGGGGCAGTTAGTTTCAGCGTCGCCACAAGTCATTATTGCCGCAAAGTTTGTTGTTGGGTTTGTGGCATGATTATACACTTTACTAAAACATGTTGCAAAATTTGTTTCGCTAAAAAAAACGGGATAAACAGGGTTTGTTTCGGCAACGCTTTCATCTATCATAAATCCTATTTTACGCAACGCATTAATTGCGTTAATGTTAAATGCAGTTGCTTGCGTGCCTCCCGAAAATGTGCTAACATTTTTAATACCATAATAGTTTGCCGCAACTTGTGCCCACACCTGCCCAAAATGGCTACGGCGCGAGTTATGTGTGCAAACATAAACCAAGTTAATTTGGGTACTTGTATTTTTTTGGTGTTGTATATAATGTGTAATTTTTTTGAGAATTAATTTACGCTCATCCGAAATAGAATTAAAATCTGTTACAACAGAATCACAAAATAATTTTATTTTTTTAAACATACTTTTTAAACATTAAATTTTTTTTATAATAATTACCCACAACAGCCACTGTTTGGCGCACAACTTAAATTTGTGTTTAATGTAACGGGTTGTATTTGGGCAACACCACAAGCGTTTGGCGCAAGGCAAGCAGTAAGTGTGTTTGTAAACACAAAATATCCATTATTAAAAGTTAAACCATATTTATTAATTGTTTCTGTTTGATATTCAAATTCAATTTCTAAATCTTGCTGATCAATATCGGTTTCGTAAGCAGTAATAATACTTAATAACTTACTTGGGCTTAACAAATGCTCAACATCGCTTGCAACCCAAATTTGAAAATTAATTTTTTGTTCGTTGCGCATAACGCCGCCACAATCAACAAACTTACGGGTTAGTAAACCAACCTCTGTTACATGAAAATGTGATGCAATTAGTATGCCTTCGGGCAACATAAAACTAAGCTGTGGCGTAGTTAATAAATGATTTTTAAATTCGGATAGTTTCATTTTTATAATTTTAGTAATTGATTTATTAATGATTTAACAACACAACAAATTGTTTTTTATTTTTAAGTTAACGGTATTCATATAATTTAACAGTTGCTCAAACGTTTTTTGATTTAAGCAGTAACAAATTGATTTACCCTCAATTGTACCTTTAATTAAGTTAGCATTTTTAAGTTCTTTTAAGTGTTGCGATATGGTTGGCTGCGCTAACGGCAATTCATCAACAATATCGTTACAAATACATGAGTTTACTTTAAGTAAATGCTCAACAATAGCAATACGAGCAGGGTGAGCTAAGGCTTTTAGTAAAGTAGCAATTTCGTTTTGACTGTCGGTAAAATTATCTGATTTTGTAGTTCCCATATTTATATATTGCAATATTACGATTAATTTTACACTCTAATTTATTGTTAACGATTTCTTAACATTAAAAAAACATTAATATAAAATCAATGTGTTTTTTTTGCGGTCACTTAACAGTTATTTAATATGAAATATATTTTTACTTTACTTACAGGGCTTGTTTTATTTACAAATGTAATTAATGCACAGGGCGATGCGCAACCACTAACAGATAGTGTGCCCGTTATAAATGTTTTAGAACAACCTGAGGCTCCCTTAGATACATTAACCAGAGCAGTTGCAGCTTTAATAGATGATAACATTAAAGCAAGGCGTTTAAAAATTACTGGCTACGTTCAGCCTCAATATCAGTATATCGATTCGGCTGGCGCTCAATCATTTGCGGGAGGTGATTTTAAAACCGGAACAAGTAATTATTATAGTCGTTTTACCATGCGTCGTGGGCGTTTTAAATTTACCTACAATTATAATAATATTTTATTAATGGTAAATATTGATGCTACCGAAAGGGGTTTAAATATGCGCGAAACGTATGCTAAAATAACCGACCCACGCTGGAATATGTTTTCGTTAACGGCAGGTTTATTGCAAGCACAGTTTGGTTTTGAGTTAACGCAATCATCTAGCGAACGAGAGACACCCGAGCGCGCGCGCTATAATCAAATATTATTTCCAACCGAGCGTGATATGGGCGCTTTTGGTTCAATTGTATTTCCTAAATCTATTCCTTTTTTATATGGTTTAAAACTAGATGTTGGTATGATGAATGGTGTAGCGGGTGTTAACCCAGAGTTTGATAACAAAAAAGATTTTACGGGCCGTTTACAATACAGCAAGGCTACTCGTAGCGAACGGGTTAAGTTTGATGTTGGCGTTTCGGGTTATTATGGTGGTTATAAAATTGGAAACCAAAAAGATTATAACGTAAATACATTAACAAGTGGAGATAAAGGATTTGAATTAAACACAAATGATACTGCAAATTATAATCGCATAGCCAAGCGTATTTATATTGGAGTAGATTTACAATGTTCTATTGATTGGAAAATAGGTATTACAACCCTAAGAGCAGAATACATTCAAGGAGAACAACCTGGAATAAATGCAACATCGGGCAACAATCAATTACAACGTCAAAATAATTCTCCTGGTGCATTACCAATTGCACCAATTTTTCACCGTCAGTTTAATGGCGCTTATTTTTATTGGGTTCAAGATATTTTAACCTCTAAATTTCAGGTGGTTTTAAAATACGATTGGTTTGACCCTAATGTAAAAATTACAGGCTCACAAATTGGAATAAAAAATAGTTTAACAAATGCAGGCGATATTCGTTTTGATACGTATGGTTTTGGGTTAAATTATCATGTAAATCAATATACAAAAATAATGGCTTATTACGACTTAGTAAAAAATGAAAATACCGAATTAACTGGCTATAAAAAAGATTTAAAAGACAATGTGTTTACGTTGCGTTTTCAAATAAAATTTTAATTTAACACCAATTTAAAAACCTCATTAAATAAATAATAACATGAAAAACAAAACAATATTATTAGCATTAGCATTTTACACAAGTGTATCGTTTGCACAAAAATTAAAAGGTAGCGATACCGTTTTGCCACTTGCGCAAAAAGAAGCAGAAAGCTATATGAAAACCAACAAAGGCGCTAAAGTTAATGTAACTGGTGGCGGTAGCGGTGTAGGTATTTCGGCTTTAGTAGATGGTACTACAGAAATAGCAATGTCGTCGCGCAAAATGAAATTAACCGAAAAAATGAAACTATCGGATGGCGGTAAAGCAACTAAAGAAACCATTGTAGCTTACGATGCTTTAGCAATTGCAGTTCACCCATCTAACAAAGTTAAAGAATTAACACGCGAACAGTTAGAGGGAATTTTTACAGGCAAAACAAAAAATTGGAAAGAAGTTGGCGGCGATGATATGGCAATTGTTGTATACTCTCGCGAATCGAGCTCGGGCACTTACGATTTTTTTAAAGAGCATGTAATGAAAAATAAAAATTACGCAACATCGGTTTTAAGCATGCCGGCAACTGGCGCTATTGTTCAATCAATTAGTCAAACAAAAGGCGCTGTTGGTTATGTTGGCTTAGCTTATTTAGAAAAAAACACAAAAGCCATAGCTGTATCATTTGATAAAGGAAAAACATTTGTTGCACCAACAATGGCTTCAGCAAAAGATAGAACTTACCCAATTGTTCGCCCATTATTTTATTATTACTTAACTACTAGCGAAAAAGCAGTAAAACCGTTTGTTGATTATTGCTTATCGGCCGAAGGACAAAAAATTGTTGAAAACATTGGCTATGTTCCATTAACAAAAAAATAAAAACTAATAATTTACTAGTTAATAAGTAAATTAAAGTGTGGTTATACAAAAAAAGACTGTTTTAAATAACACGTCTTTTTTTGTATTTTAAAATGTATTAAAAAATATAACAAACTTGAAAAACTTCATCAAAACATTTTCCGAAAAATTTATAGAGGGCTTGTTGTTATTAAGTAGCACTGTAACAAGCTTAACAGTTGTTTTAATTGTTTTCTTTTTATTTAAAGAAGGAATTAGTTTGTTTAACGAAAAACCAATTGAAACAGGATACGCCGTTGTTATAAATAAAAGTAATAATGTTCGCAAATTATCAGCATTAGAAATTAAAGACGTTTACGATCAAAAAATTACAGATTGGAGCCAGCTTGGTGCAAAAAAAGATAGCATCATTATTTTTAGATTAGAAGAAATAACTAATTACTATACCGACGAACAAATTGGCGAAAATTTTGAAGGCCTACCTAATTGCTTAAGTCGTTTGGTAGATAGTATTCCAGGCGTTATTGCATTTTTTCCTGATAAATATTTTGATGCAAATTTTAAAGGAAAACAATTAGAGTTAGACAAGGTATCGTTTAAAGAATTTTTTGGCGGAGAAGAGTGGTATCCAACCGCGCAACCAACCGCACAACTTGGCGTAAAGCCATTAATAATGGGAACGTTGTGGGTAAGTTTTGGCGCTATTTTATTTGCACTGCCAATTGGTTTGGCGGCATCTATTTATATGAGCGAAATTGCAGGAGATAGAGTTCGCAGAATAATGAAGCCTTTAATTGAGTTGTTAGCTGGCATTCCATCAGTAGTGTATGGTTTTTTTGGCTTAGTAGTAATAGTACCGCTCATACAAAAAACATTTAATATATCGGTTGGCGAAACTGGTTTAGCGGGCAGTATAATTTTAGGCATCATGGCATTGCCAACCATAATTACTATTTCGGAAGATGCTATGCGAAATACCCCTCGCGCAATGAAAGAGGCTAGCTTAGCATTAGGTGCAAGTAAATGGCAAACAATTTATAAAATTGTTATTCCATATTCTATTTCGGGTATTTCGGCAGCTGCAATTTTAGGCATTGGACGTGCCATTGGCGAAACAATGGCAGTGCTTATGGTTACAGGCAACGCTGCAGTTATACCAACCACCATTTTACAACCCATGCGCACTATACCCGCAACAATTGCTGCCGAGTTAGGCGAAGCGCCAAACGGAGGACTACACTATAAAGCATTGTTTGCATTAGGTTGTATTTTGTTTATCATCACACTTGTTATTAACCTTACGGTTGAGTATGTATCTACACGTAACAAACATAAAAAACATTAGCATATGATTAACGAAGAAAAATTAATGAAAAGTAAAAAACGCAATCAAGCCATTGCTTTTGGTTTGTTTGGTTTTATTGGTTATGCCATTGTTGCTATTTTAATTGCCATTTTAGTATTTATTTTAGTTAAAGGTTTTTCTGTTATTAGTTGGGGTTTTATTACACAAATGCCCGAAGAAGGAATGACTAAAGGCGGTATTTATCCTGCAATTATTGGTACTTTATATTTAGTTGCGGGCAGCATGTTATTTGCTTTTCCAATTGGTGTGTTGGCTGCAATATATATGAACGAATATGTAAAAGACGGCTTTGCAAAAAAATTTATTCGTTTAATGACAAATAATTTATCAGGAATACCATCCATCGTATTTGGTTTATTTGGCATGGCTTTGTTTGTTAACAAATTAGGATTTGGCGATTCTATTTTGGCGGGCTCACTAACATTAGGCTTACTTGCTTTACCAGTTGTAATACGTAATACCGAAGAAGCCTTAAAGGCTGTTGATGATACTTTTAGATTAGCGAGTTATGCTTTAGGTGCTAGTAAAATTCAAACTATTAAAAATGTTGTATTGCCCATCGCCTTTCCAAATATTATTACGGGTATGATTTTATCTGTTGGTCGCGTATCTGGCGAAACCGCACCCATATTATTTACAGTTGCGGCTTATTTTTTACCAAAACTACCTACCAGTGTTTTTGATCAAGCAATGGCGTTACCTTATCATTTATATGTTATATCAACCAGTGGCACTAATATAGAAGAGTCTCGACCAATAGCTTATGGCACAGCTGTGGTGCTTATCATTATCGTTTTAATATGTAACTTACTGGCAAATGCGCTACGCAAATATTTTGGAAATAAAGTTAAAATGAATTAAACACACACAACACAACATCTATTATTTAAAAACTAAATAATTTTAAATTAGCCATTGCTTACAAATAGGTTAAAAAAGTAAAACAAACAAATGAACAAATTAGAATCTAAAAACCTCGATTTTTATTATGGCGCCCAACACGCCTTAAAAAACATTAACCTCGCCATTAAAGAAAACACCGTTACTGCTTTAATTGGCCCTTCTGGTTGCGGCAAATCAACCTTTTTGAGGTTGTTTAATAGGATGAATGATTTGATTAGCAACACAAAATTAACAGGCGAAATATTAATTGATAATAAAAACATTTATGATAAAGGTGTTAACGTTGATGCTTTGCGCAAACAAACCGGCATGGTGTTTCAAAAAGCAAATCCGTTTCCAAAATCTATTTATGAAAACGTGGCTTATGGCTTGCGTGTTAATGGCGTTTCAGATAAATCCGTTATTGAAGAGCGCGTAATTACATCTATAAAGCAAGTTGCATTGTGGGATGAGGTTCAGGATAAATTAAAAAAATCGGCGTTTGAATTATCGGGCGGTCAACAACAACGCTTGTGTATTGCGCGCGCATTAGCCATACAACCCTCTGTAATATTAATGGATGAACCAACATCGGCACTCGACCCCATATCTACCGGTAAAGTAGAAGAGTTAATATTTGAATTAAAAAATAAATACACCATTGTAATTGTTACACACAACATGCAACAGGCTGCACGTGTTAGTGGTAGCACAGCTTTTTTTTATTTAGGCGAATTGATTGAATATAACTCAACAAAAGAAATTTTTACAAACCCAAAAATAGAACGAACTCAAAATTACATAACAGGTCGTTTTGGCTAGTGCTTGTTTAACAGCTAATATTTTGTAAACAATAATTTTAAAAAAATAAAAAATGAGCCCAATAGAATATGAGATGCAACAGCTTAAAGCTGAAATTATAGATATGTCGAAGTTAGTATCGGCACAAATGAAGGACGCCATGCTAACACTTGCTAAAATGGATAAACAGTTAGCGTTAGAAACATTAGCAACCGAAAAACAAGTAAACGCATTAGAGCTTAAAATTGATAGAAGTTGCGAAAACATATTTGCCCTACACAACCCAGTAGCAAACGATTTGCGCTTGGTGTTAGCGCAATTACGCATTAATTATAACCTCGAAAAAATTGGAGATATTGCTGCAAGCATCGCTAAATTTGTTAAAAAAAATGATGGGTACGATTACACGTTTTTGATTGAACAAACACAAGCCTTACAAATGTTTGAAGAGGCAAACGATTTATTAATAGATGTAATGAATTCGTTTGAGAAAGAAGATGTAGAGTTGGCGCGCAATGTTTTAAAACGCGACAGAAGTTTAAATAGTTTAAATAAAGCGGCCCGCAAAATTATTATCGAACAAATTAAAAATTTTCCCGAGCAGGTTGAGGAATGTTTGCAAATGTTATCTATGACTCGTAAATTAGAGCGGGCGGGCGATCAAAGCAAATCAATAGCCGAAGAAATTATATTTTTTGTAGAAGCTAAAATTATAAAGCATGCTAAAAATTAATTTACTTAACCTTTACTTAACACCGTACTAGTTAATTAATTTTATCTTCAACAAAATAAATTAAAAATACATGACAACAACCTTAATATTTTTTTTAGTAATATGTTTACTTTTAGCCTGCGCATTTGAGTTTGTTAACGGTTTTCACGATACCGCAAACGCAGTGGCTACAGTAATTTACACCAACTCAATGAAACCAACCGTTGCAGTGGTTTACAGTGGTGTTTTAAATTTTTTAGGCGTAATAACAGGAGGCATAGCTGTTGCAATGGGCATTGTTAACTTATTACCAATGGAGGTTTTAGTTGATAGTAATGTTTACCATGGCATTGCTATGATTTTAGCATTATTGCTATCGGCTATTATTTGGAATTTAGGCACTTGGTGGTTAGGCTTACCCGCATCAAGTTCGCACACGTTAATAGGATCTATTTTAGGAATTGGATTAGCGTTTTATTTTATACCAGGCGAGGTTGGTGGCAACGCCGTTAATTGGGATAAAGCTAAAGATACCGGCATGGCATTATTAATATCGCCAATGGCAGGCTTTAGTGCCGCAATTATTTTAATGTTTGTGTTTAAAAAATTTATAAAAAACGAGGCAATTTACAAAGAACCAATACCGGGTAAAATGCCACCTTTATGGATACGCATGTTGTTATGGACAACCTGTGGTTTGGTAAGTTTTTTTCATGGCCAAAACGATGGCCAAAAAGGAGTAGGTTTAGTTATGATGATTTTAATAGCCATTATGCCTGCAACATTTAGTTTAGATGCCGATATTAATTTACAAAGCACCAATGCTAATATGATGGTTATTAATAAAATTATATCAACTACCGATACCACACAATTTGGCAAAGATGAATTTAAAAATTTTAATAGCATTAAAAAACACGTAGCGCATTATGCAGCAGCAACCGTAGGTAAAGATTATGTGGCTGCAATACCTTTAACCGAGCGCTTTGAGTTACGAAAAGATGTTGTTAAAGTTACCAAAGCTGCCGAAAAATTATTAAAAAGCGAAAATGTTGCCATATCAAAAAACGACGCATCGGCCATAAAAACCGAAATTAAAGCAGCTAAAAAATTAGTAGAGTATGCCCCAAGTTGGGTAATATTAATGATATCGGTTAGCTTAGGATTAGGAACAATGATTGGTTGGAAACGCATCGTAAAAACAATTGGCGAAAAAATTGGTAAGCAACACATGAGTTATGCACAAGGCGCAAGTGCCGAAATTGTTGCCGCTTGTGGTATTGGTGTTGCATCTGCCTATGGCGTGCCGGTTAGCACAACACACATGTTAAGTTCGGGTGTTATGGGCAGTATGGTAGCTAAAAAGGGGCTTAAAAATTTACAAAAAGGCACCATCACCAACATATTATTAGCGTGGGTGTTAACATTGCCTGTAACTATTATTTTATCGGGCGGTTTGTTTTTATTGTTTAGAGCTATTTTATAAAACACAAATAGTGCGTTATTATTTATTACAATAAAAAAAGCGTTTGCATAATTAGATGTTAATGGTACGTTATTTAACACATAAATTCAATTACCAGTAAATAACCGTTAAAATTATTATTTTTGTATTAGTATGGTAAGTTACCATGCTACTTATTTATTTTATAAAATGATTAAAAAAATAGTTTTTATTTTAGTTTTATTTGCATCGGTACGTCATCTACAATCTCAGGTTTTATACGAGCAACACTTTAGTAATTTAACCCTAACTACTAGTAGTTTGCAAGCGTCTAAATTTAGTGATGTGCCAGGCACCATGCTAACTATTAACAACGGTAATTTAGCTGCCGATACATTAAGTGCAAATTTTCCGTTTAAGGAGTTTAACAAAAGCAAAAGTGCTTGGTTGGTTTATAATAAAACAAGCATTGCTGCCGATACGTTTGCCGTATCCACATCGTGGTTACTGCCAGCGGGCACTAGCGATGCGTGGTTAATAACGCCAGTTATAGTCCTGCTAGATAGTGCGGTTGTTAGCTGGGAAGCCGCATCGGCCGATGCAAACCACTTAGATGGATATGATGTGTATGTTATTACCGATACAACAACCGACATAACAACAACCGATTTTATTGCAGCTAATAAAATAGCGAGCATAACCGCCGAAAATTATAAATGGACAAAACGCGGAGCTTTGTTATCGCAATATGCACACCAAAAAATACGCATAGCGTTTAGGCACAACACCACAAACCAATACCAATTATGGTTAGATGATATTGTGGTTGAAAAAACAACCAATTTAAACGATGTAGAAACCCAAAGTTTTGATACCTACAAGTACTCAACAACCAATACCGCCAATGCTATAACTGCAACGTTTAAAAACAATGGTTACACGCCACAATTAAATTTGGTAATTAACTATCAGGTTGGTGCAGCAGCAGTTGTTACCGAAACAGTTACTTTAGCAACGCCACTTAATTACAACCAAACTCAAACCTTAAGTTTTACAACCTTATATTCATCAGCAACAGCAACGCTATATCCAATAAAAATTTGGCTAACAAGCACCAACACCAATACGATTAACGATGTTGTAATGGGAACATTAACCTTTGCAAACACAAGCCCCACAAAAAAAGTGTTGGTACAAGAATTTACAAGTGCAAATTATGGCTGGGCGCCCGATGCACAAACAAAACTACAAAGCATTACAAGTAACACAAACGTGGTTGTAGTTGCGTTACACGATTCCGATAATTTGAAATTACCTTATACCCAAAACTTAATTACAAATTATGCCCATCAATTTCCATCAATTACTATAGACCAATATAACCCAAACACAATTAACGAACTGGCATATAAAAACACCGAGTGGCAAACTAAAATTAACAACCGCTTACTAAAGCCGTCACCAGTAACCGTTACCTTAACAAACACTAATTACGATACCGTTACGGGTTTAATTACAACAACATTAACAACTAATTTTTTAGTACAAGTTAATGGCGATTACCGCATTAATATTTACGTGAAAGAAAACAACGTGTATGGCCCAGTAGTAGATAGTACTTTTAATGGTTACAACCAACTAAGTTTTATGCAAAATGTGCCCACATCGCCTTACTACGCTTTGGGTAGTTATTACACAAACCAAAGTACTTTGTTAAACGCAACCGAGTACAAGCATCAGTTTGTTTTAGATACGTTGTTAGAAGGCGCTTATGGTGCCGTTATACCAACAGTAAATTTAAATATGAACACAGCCTATATTAAACCCTATGCATTTATGTTGCCTAAAAAAATGGCAAATGAGTTTAGGTATAACGCAAACAACATTTACTTAATAGCTGTTGTTAGCGAGTTTGATAACGTTGTAACAAAGCGCGAAATATTAAATGTGTTTGAAACAAAACTTACCACTAAAAACGAAACGTTGGTTGGCCTAACTCAAAACAAAAAACAAAATATAGAAGTTAGCATGTATCCTAACCCCGCAAACAATTATGTGACAGTAAAAGCCGACAACAACAACCAACCTTACACTATTACAATTACTAATATATTAGGCAACATTGTTAGCACTAAAAACAACGTGCAATTTGCAGATACTATTGATATTCAAAATTTAGCGGCAGGAAATTATTTTGTTACACTAACTAACAAACAATTTTTAGTTACTAAAAAATTAATTATTATTAAATAAAATGATTGTAGTTACTGGCGCGGCAGGCTTTATTGGTAGTTGTTTAATTACAACACTAAACAACAATGGTTTTTTTGATTTAATTTTGGTTGACGATTTTTCGAGAAACGATAAAACAAAAAACTATGCGCACAAACGTTTTTTACAAAAAATTGAGCGCGTTCATTTTTTAGATTGGTTTAATGTAAATGCAAAAAGTATTACTGCTGTTTTTCATATTGGTGCAAAAACAGATACTACATTATTTGATGTTGATTTATTAAATGCATTAAACGTAAACTACACTAAACAAATTTGGGCCACGTGCACCACACACGCTATTCCTTTAATTTACGCTTCATCGGCGGCAACTTATGGCTTAGGCGAATTTGGTTACGATGACGATGAAGCGAAAATAAAATTACTAAAACCACTAAACCCTTATGGGGATAGTAAAAACGAATTTGATAATTGGGCAATAGCTCAAGCACAACAACCACTACAATGGTGTGGCTTTAAGTTTTTTAATGTTTACGGGCCTAACGAGTATCATAAAGGGCGAATGGCTTCGGTTGTTTTTCATTCGTTTAATCAAATAAACCAAAAGGGATTAGTAAAATTGTTTCGCTCACACAACCCAAACTATACAAATGGTGGGCAGTTGCGCGATTTTATTTATGTTAAAGATGTGGTTGATGTATTGTACTTTGCCTTTACATCAAAATTAAAAAACGGTATTTATAATTTAGGTAGTGGTAAAGCGCGCCCTTTTTTAGATTTAGCCACGGCAACGTTTAATGCATTAAATAAGCAAGTTAACATTGAGTTTATTGATACACCTATTGATATACGCGAAAAGTATCAATATTTTACCCAAGCAACTATGCAAAAATTAATTGAGCAAGGTTACGCAAAACCCTTTACTAGTTTAGAGGATGGCGTAACGGATTATGTTCAAAATTATTTAACGACACAAACTGTATATTAAATAACAAGTAACGTTTTGTTACTATAGTTGTTTTAAGTAAGTATAGCACAGTTTATTAAATTATCGTCGCCCCAGTTTTTTAACTCATCCTCATTCCATAAACTCGGAAAAAAAATGCGGCGTTGGTATTTTGGATGCATGTATTTTTTCCAATCGCTTCCGCCTGTTGCTTCTGCTTTTTTAGGACCGCTTTCTAAATATTTTGATGCAGCATTATAATGTGCCATTACCCAGCGCACATTAACCGTATGGTCGTAGTGGCGCATAGCGTTTTTTAATTCTAAATTATTTTTAATAGCATCGGGCAAGGCCTTATAAATGGTGTACATGTTACACGTATTGTACTTTTCCATTTCGCGTAAAAACATGGTTTTATATTTTTTTTCAAATAAAGTAATAAGCGTATTCTTTTTTCCAGTTGCATGGTCTTTGCCTGCAGCTTGCCAATAAATGTGTTCGTAGGCGTGTTCGTAGGGCGTGTTTCTATCAATGGTTGCTCTAAATCTATAATCAATTAAGTTAATAAGTTCGGTTGATGCAAATTCTATTAATCGGTACTGTGCACTTTGAAAGCCTGATGCAGGTGTAAGTGTATTTCTAAATTTCATGTATTGCTCAACCTCCATGCCATCTTGCATAATAGTAAATGATGATGATAGCATGTCAAAATAACGACTTATGCGATTTAAACGTTCGGCAAAAAACTGAGCGGTTATCTCTTTATGGTCGGTTACTTGGCCAATTTCCCACAGTATCATTTTAAATAATAGTTCGTTTATTTGATGGTACATAATAAATACCATTTCATCGGGCAGTGTTGTGCGTTGCACTTGCAAGCCAAGCAATGCTTCGGTTTGTATGTAATCCCAATAGGTTATCGGGTTTGCCCAAACTAAGCCTTCTAGGTGCGTATCGGGATTTTGGTTAATTGCCTCAAACTTATCGGTAATGCGTGCTAGTAAATCGGTTTGCTTATCAGTCATAACGTTATGGTAGTTTATGCGTTAACAGTTTGTTTAAAATAGCTGTGTATAAATTCATCAATGTTTTGTGTTGATGTTGTTTGTGTGATGTTGTTTTGAATAATTAAATTTTTAATTAATTCTTCTTGCTCTAATCCTTTTTTAAATGCGACCTGATATTCAATATCACTAAACGAAACCATTGAATATAAAGGAAAATAGTTGTCTTTATACAACTCATTCATTCTGCGTTCAATTTTTTGTTGTAATAAAAATTGCGGGTCCGCTACTTTATCGCGCATAACAATATAGTTGTGTACCGATAAATCTTGCACGGCATCTCCGTTGGGTTTACGCAGTGTTTCAAATTCTTTTAAAACGAGTTCCCAGTTTTCGTTATGTTTTTGCATTAACTCCCACATA
>JAYSUQ010000302.1:0-7356 GCA_043718985.1 Bacteroidota bacterium
TATTGCACTTACGTGATATTAATACATACGATAGTGCCAAAACTTTTTTTAGACCATCGTTAGATACCCTGCACGACCCATTTTTAATGAAAGGCATGCACATTGCCATTAATAGAATTATTGATGCCATTGCAAAAAATGAAAGCGTTATGATTTTTGGCGATTATGATGTAGATGGTACAACGGCTGTAGCTTTGGTGTACTCGTTTTTTAAACCTTACATAAATAACATACGTTACTATATACCAGATAGGTACGCCGAAGGTTATGGTATATCTTTTAAAAGCATTGATTACGCCCAACAAAACAATTACACATTAATTATAGCATTAGATTGTGGCATAAAAGCGAATGATAAAATAAATTATGCTAACGAACGGAACATAGATTTTATTATTTGCGACCATCATTTACCAGGCACCGAAATACCAAATGCAATTGCGGTGCTTGACCCTAAACAATTTGATTGCCCTTACCCTTTTAAAGAATTAGCAGGGTGTGGCATTGGTTTTAAATTAGCCCAAGCATTTTGTATATCTCAAGGTATTGAATTAGAAAGTGTTTATAAATATTTAGACTTAGTAGTTACAAGTATTGCTGCCGATATAGTACCTATTGTTGATGAAAACAGAGTGTTGGCTCATTTTGGTTTAAAGCAGTTAAATACAAACCCAAGCAACGGTTTAAAAGCATTGTTAGCACTTAACAAAACAGATAAAGAGTTTGATATAAATACAATTGTGTTTACCCTTGCGCCACGTATTAATGCTGCAGGGCGTATTGAGCAAGGCAGCAAAGCGGTTGAGTTATTAATTAGCGATAATTATAACGATGCCATCGAGTTTTCGAAAAAAATAAACGACACCAATACACAACGCCGAGATTTAGATGTTGGTATTACCGATGAGGCGTTTCAGTTTTTAGAAAACGATGTGATAACACCTTTTAAAAAATCGACGGTACTATTTAATCCAACTTGGCACAAAGGTGTTGTGGGTATTGTTGCCTCGCGCCTTATCGAAAAATATTATAAACCAACCATCGTCTTAACACAATCTAACGGTATGGTATCTGGATCGGCACGCAGTGTTAAAGATTTTGATGTGTACACAGCTATTGAAAATTGCAGCCATTTATTAGAACAATTTGGTGGGCATAAATTTGCCGCAGGCGTTACACTTAAACCCGAAAACGTTACTGCTTTTAGTAACGCCTTTGAAGTTGAGGTGTCAAACACTATAACCGAAGAAATGCAAACACCAGTTATAGAAATTGATGCAATTATTAATTTAGACGAGATTAACGAAAAATTGCTACGCATATTAAATCAATTTGCGCCGCACGGCCCACACAACATGACGCCTGTTTTTTGCAGTAAAGGAGTTTTAGATACAGGCTATGCAAAAATCGTTGGCAACAATCATTTAAAAGTAGAGCTTTACCAACCAAATTCAAAACTAACTAAACTAGAAGCTATAGCATTTAACAAAGGCGATTTTTTAAACTTTTTTAAAAAACAAATTCCTGTAGATGTTGTTTATAAAATTAAAACAAATGAGTTTAGAGGCAATGTATCTATTCAATTAATAATTGAAGAAATTAAGGCGAGTTAATTTTTACTTTAATTTTTAAACGATATTCTGTTATCTTTACTATCTCATTTTTTTTGAAATAAATTAAGGCATTATGTGGAAATATTTTTCGGCGCTATTATTGCGAAATAAAATTACGTTTGTAGCTGTTATTTTTGCAATAACAGGTTTTATGGTTTTTAAAACCACTCAAATTCAACTATCCTACGAGTTTGCTAAAATTTTACCTAATGATGATAGCGCTTATATAGATTATAAAAGCTTTAAACAAAAGTTTGGCGAAGATGGTAACGTTATGGTACTTGGTATTGCCGATAAAAATTTATTTAACCAAGCAACATTTAACGATTGGTATAAACTAAGCAATGATATAAAAGCCTTACAAGGAATTAAAGAAGTACTATCGTTACCAACTATTTATAAACTAATAAAAAATGATAGTTTACAAAAATTCGAATTTTCTCCCATTGTTACAAATACACTATCATCGCAAGGCCAAACGGATAGTATAAAACAACAAATTTTAAACTTACCTTTTTACGAAGGGTTAGTATATAACAAACAAACTAACGCAACGTTAATTGCTGTTACGTTTAATAAAAAAGATTTAGACTCGAAGCGACGCTTATCATTAGTAAAAGAAATTAAAGATTTAGGAACTCAATTTGCAAGTAAGCATCATGTTGAGGTTCACTATTCGGGTATGCCTTACATACGCTCAATGCTTATGACTAAAGTATCGCGCGAAATGACAATGTTTTTAATATTAGCTGTAATTGTAACAGCATTTATTTTATGGATGTTTTTTAAATCGGGCTCTACGGTTTTATTTTCGTTAATAGTTGTTATTGTGGGCGTGTTGTGGAGTATGGGGATAATGGAATGCTTTGGGTATAAAATTACCATACTATCGGGGTTAATTGCACCATTAATTATGGTTATAGGTTTGCCAAATTGTATTTTTTTAATAAATAAATACCAAAGCGAATTTTTAATACACGGTAACAAAATAAAAGCATTAACCCGAATGATAGAAACCATTGGCGTTACCTTGTTTTTAGCAAACATAACAACTGCAATTGGTTTTGGCGTATTGTATTTTACAAAAAGTTCAATGTTAGTTGAGTTTGGTACCGTATCATCTATAGGTGTAATGGCAACTTATTTAATTACATTAATTTTAATACCAATTATTTTATATTATTTACCCGAACCAAAAGCCAAACATACCAAACATCAAGAAGGAAAGCGTATTAATAAAATTTTAGATATAATTGATAATTTGGTTCAAAAACACCGCGCAGCAATTTATATTACCACAACAATTATTACAATAATTGCAACTATAGGCACTTATTTTATTGATTTAAATGGATATGTTGTTGATGACTTGCCCGAAAAAGATCCTATTTATAATGATTTACGTTTTTTTGAATCGAATTTTAATGGCGTACTTCCTTTTGAAATTTCGATTGATACCAAACACGAAAACGGTGTGTTTGCTAACAATGCTAAAACTATTTATAAAATAAAAGCATTGCAAAAAATGTTAGCGGGGTATAAAGAGTTTTCAAAACCACTATCGGTTGTTGAGGGTATTAAATTTAGCAACCAAGCCTATAACGATGGCAATGTAAAATACTATAAAGTGCCAAGTATTGATGATTTAAAAACTTTATCAGAATACCAAGGCTCGTTAAAAGGGCAAAATAATAAACTTAAAAATTTTATTGATAGTACAAAACAAGTAACCCGCGTTAGCTACCAGGTTGCCGATATTGGATCAAAAAAAATGAAGGCCTTAGTTGCTATAATACGACCAAAGATTGATTCGATTTTTCCTGTAAAAGAGTACGATGTAAATTTAACAGGACATAGTTTGGTGTTTTTAAAAAACAACGATTATTTATTATCAAACTTAATTGAGAGCTTAATTATAGAAATTTTATTAATTGCATTAGTTGGTATAGCTTTGTTTAGGTCGGTACGCATTATTGTGTTATCAAAAATACCGTGCCTAATACCTTTGGTAATTACAGCGGGTGTTATGGGTTTTTTGGGTATACGTTTTAAACCATCAACTATTTTAATTTTTAGTATTGCCTTTGGTATAAGTAGCGATGGTACTATTTATTTTTTAACTAAATACAGGCAAGAACTTAAAAAAGGATTAAATGCAGCGCAAGCAATTTCGGCAGCAATACACGATACGGGCTTAAGTATGATTTACACATCAGTAATTTTATTTTCGGGGTTTGCTATATTCTCTGCATCTAGTTTTGGCGGCACAGTAGCATTGGGTGTGTTGGTATCGTTAACATTAATTATATCAATGTTTACTAATTTAATTTTGTTACCAGCCATTTTATTATCTATACATAATAAAAAACAAGCGCAAGAAATTATTGAAGAAGCCCCATTAATTGATATTGAGGACGAGGATAACGAATTACTTAAAGTGTAATTTTATAAACTTTCCAAAAACAAATCAATAACACTAAACACATGTTTTAGTTCGTTTGTGCTTATGCAATAGGGTGGTATTATGTAAAGTACATTGCCTAATGGACGAACTATAATATGATGCTTAATAAAAAAAGATGCAATAGTTTCTGACGATTTATTTAAGTAATGCGTATGCTCTTCGGTTTTAATTTCTAAAGCCAGTACTGTTCCCAAACAACGCACATCTTTTAGCTTTTTATTGTTTTTATGTTTAGCTACAAACTCTAAATGTAATTTAGAAATTGTATTTATTTGTTGCCATGTATCCTCATTTTCCATTAAATCTAAACTAGCCAAAGCCGCTGCACAAGCTGTTGGGTTTGCAGTATAACTATGCCCATGAAAAAATGTTTTTGTTTTATCATCACTCACGCAGCTATTGTAAATACAAGGCACACAACTAGTAACACCTAGCGGCATGTAACCGCCCGTTAATCCTTTTGATAAACAAATAATATCGGGTTTATGTGTTAAATAATTACTAGCAAAAAACTCACCCGTTCGTCCAAAACCCGTCATTACTTCATCGGCAATGCAAATAATGTTATGGTTGTGGCACGTTAAAATTAACTCGTCTAAATAGTTTGCGTCATACATTAACATACCTGCTGCACCCTGTATTAATGGTTCAAAAATAAAACCTGCAATATCGTTGTGGTTCGTAAACCAAGTAGTTAAGGTGGTTTTTAGCTGTTCAATATTTTCGGCATTTGGTAATGGTATGTGTATTACATCAAACAACAAATTATCAAAAGCATTATTAAATACATTTCGAGCACCAACACTCATTCCACCAAATGTATCGCCGTGATAAGCGTTTTCGAAAGCAATAAATTTTTTTTTTGAAAACCCTGTATTGTGCCAATATTGCAGGCACATTTTTAAAGCTACCTCAACAGCTGTTGATCCGTTATCGCTATAAAATATTTTTGATTGATTGCTGGGTAAATGCGTTAAAAGCCTTTGCGCTAAAGTAACTGCTGGTGTGTGTGTAAAGCCACTAAAAATACAATGTTCTAACGTATTTAATTGCTCGCTAACTTTTTGAGATATATAAGAATTGCAATGCCCGTGTAAATTAACCCACCAGCTCGATATGCCATCTAACAACTTATTACCATCGGCATCGTAAAAATAAGCGCCTTGGCCTTTGGTAATATGAATTGGCGTTTCGGCATATTTTAAATGTGTAAACGGGTGCCAAACAAATTGTTTATCGTTATTAAGTAATGTTAACATTGGGTTACTTTTTTTGAATTGTAAAGTTAATAAAGAAACCTTAATGTATTAACTTTATATAAATTACAAGCTGCAACAATTGCAAGCTATAATTACAGTTTTTAAGCAAGTAACAATCATCACATGTTTATCAGTATGTTCGCCATCAATAAACTCAAAAATTTTGGTCGAGTAATCGTAGTATTTAAGTATTAATTGAGGGTAAACCACTGGTGCCATTTTTGGTGTAAACACTTTAAAATTTAGTTGGAGAAAAAGTTTAAAACAACTTACTTTTTTTTGATTAAGAGCCTGTATTAGTTACTGTTTTTTAGATATTGAAAAAATAAAATCAATCCTTATAATTGGCTAGTGGAGACTCTTACAAAATTACCTGATACCAAACATATAAACTATTGCCAATTAAAGCGCAATACGCGGTGTAGTGACGGGATACGATCAAGCTTCACAATAACAAATACAACAATAGATAATCAATAAATGATAGTTACAATTTAATAGTTACAAAATGGTCAAAAAAATCAAGTACAGTTTTCAGCAGATTAATTGCTTTACTGAATCAAAACACTTTTGGGTTGAAACGAACCTAATGTACCATTCTGTTACTTTTGACTATTTTTTTTAAAAAGCATTACATGTGGCTAATACCTTTGGTTATACAAAATTTAATAAGTGCTAACATAAATAAAAAAATACGTATGAAAAAAATAATTACACTTAGTTTAATTGCTTTAACAGTGAGTAGTAAAGCTCAAAACGTTGGCATTAATAGTACTGGTGCAGTACCTGCAGATTGTGCAATGCTAGATATTGCATCAACAACAAAAGGTTTATTAGTGCCCCGTGTTGCTTTAACTAACGTTAACACCTATTTACCTTTAACAGGAACGGCAGTTCAAAGTTTACTCGTTTATAGCACAACTTCGCCAACTGGTGGTAATGGTACTGGTTATTATTACTGGACTGGTACAGTTTGGACAAAAATAATTGATAACGCTACCCCTAGTACTGATTGGCTTACTAGTGGAAATGCAGCGACAACAGCAACAAACTATATTGGAACGTCCGATAACAATAGTTTTAGGATTAAAACAAATGCTGTTACACGCACAAGTATTAGCGCCCTTGGATATCTTTCACATACTAGTGCTAGTCTAAGTAATGATGCTTCAAGTTTTACTGCGCCGTCAGGTTTAAATAGTGGATTTGGTGCAGGATCTTTTTTTAATCCATCTCCAGCTAGCAACGGAACTTCTTATGGAGTAGGATCTGGAAATTATGGCGTAATTGGAACAGTATCAGGTACTCGAGAGTATTCGTTCGGCCTAGCCGGCAACCCAGGAACTGGAAATAGATGTTCGGGTGTATTTGGAATCGATGGTAATGCTACTAACTGGGGAGCTTTAGGTTATAAAACAAGCGGTGCTGCCTACTTTGGAGCTTATTTTAATGCAAGCTCATCAACAGGAACTGGGTTTTTAACAACTAATATGCGCAAAGGACTGGGTATGGGTTGCTATTCTGATTTTGTTGGGGCAATTGTTAAAGCAGATGTTATTGGGCAAGTAAATATTGGAGGGTTAATGGCTTCATATAATTTAGGAAATGAATATACATCAGGTTATAAAGCAGATATTATAGATAATGGTTCGAAAAGAACAGTTGTATTTTCCAATACATCGTCAGAACTTAAAGTTTACGCCGATGGAACTAATCAATTAAAAAATGGAAAAGTATTTATTTCTTTCGATGAATCTTTTATAAATACTACTGATAAAGATAATATTCCAACTATTACAGCCTCTGCAATGGGCGAATGTAATGGCTTATATATTATGAGTGTTAAAAAAGATGGTTTTTGGATTAAAGAATTAAACAATGGAACAAGTAACGTTAATATAGCTTGGATAGCTATTGGTAAACGAGTTGACCAAAAAAATGTGGGTGTACCAAAACAAATTTTAGAAAAAACATTTGATGTTAATTTAAATAAAGTTGTTATTAACGAAAATATAAATTC
>JAYSUQ010000303.1:0-2645 GCA_043718985.1 Bacteroidota bacterium
CAGCAGGTTACAAAATTATTGGAATACCAATTGCTGGCCTTCAGCGTAAGTTTACATTATCAAACTTAAAATTGCCTTTTTTAATTTTAAAAAGTTTAATGCTTACTAAAAAAATCATCAAAGAGTTTGCACCACATGTAGTTGTTGGTACAGGAGGTTATGCATCGGGCCCTTTATTAAAAGCAGCATCAACAAATGCAATACCAGTTTTAATACAAGAACAAAATTCGTACGCTGGAATAACAAATAAAATATTATCTAAAAAAGCGAATAAAATTTGCGTAGCCTACGAAGGCATGGAACAGTTTTTTTCTAAAGAAAAAATTTTACTTACAGGCAATCCCATAAGGCAAGATATTTTAAACACAACAATAAATAAAGAAGTTGCGTATACTTATTTTGGGTTAGATAAAAATAAAAAAACAATTGTTGTTATTGGTGGAAGCCTTGGTGCAAAAGGTATTAACGAAGCACTGATTGATAATTTAACTGAATTTAAAAACCACAATATTCAATTATTGTGGCAAACAGGCAAACCTTTTTTTGAAATTGCAAAACAAAAAACAACTACCTTAAATACGAATATAATTAATGCAGTTGATTTTATTACCCGAATGGATTACGCATATTGTATTGCCGATTTAGTAATATCACGAGCAGGAGCAGGAGCTATTTCTGAAATATGTATTGTAGGTAAACCTTCAATTTTAGTCCCCTTACCAAGCGCAGCCGAAGATCATCAAACCAAAAACGCAATGGCATTGGTATTAAAAAATGCAGCAGTACTTGTAAATGAAAATGTTGCAAAAAAAGAATTACTAATAAGTGCAATTGCATTAGTTAACAACGAAGCTAAACTACAACAAATTGGAGAAAACTGTAAAGCATTAGCAAAAATTAATGCGACAAACGAAATTGCACTTGAGGTATTAAAACTAGCAAACTATAAATTGTAATTATTAAAATGGGAATATTAAATTATAAATTATATTATTTTTTAGGAGTTGGGGGCATTGGTATGAGTGCTTTAGCGAGGTACTTTAATCATTACAAAAAAAATGTATTTGGGTATGATAAAACCGAAACCGAATTAACCAAACAACTACAAGCCGAGGGTATTACTATTCACTATAACGAAAACGAAAATTTAATAAAAGAGTTGTTTTTAAATTATAATAAAGATGAAATATTGGTAATTTATACGCCAGCTATTCCTGTAAATTTTGCCGAATTTATTTTTGTACAAAACAACAACTATCAACTACAAAAAAGAGCATGGGTTTTGGGGCAAATTACCAAGCAATTTAAAACTATTGCCATAGCAGGCACACACGGCAAAACTACCACAACTACCTTAGTAACTCATATTTTAAAAACAGCAAATATTGATTGTTTTGCTTTTTTAGGAGGCATTTCGCAAAACTATAACACCAATTTATTGTTAGGTAATGCTACAAATAAAGATGCATTTGTTGTTGTTGAAGCCGACGAATACGACCGCTCCTTTTTAACATTGTACCCCTACATTACTGTAATAACAAGCGTTGACGCCGATCACTTAGATATTTATGGAGATGAAAATGCCATGCAACAAACGTACACTCAATTTGCAACACAGATACAACCTGATGGTTTTTTGATTGTTAAAAAAGATGTTGATAACGATTTAGAGCTCAGTGGTAAACGCATCATCTACTCGTTAAATTTAGATACTGAATATTCTGCAAATTCAATACATATTAACGAAGGGCAATTTTGTTACAACGTTAGTAGTCCAATTGAGCCTATTAATAAAGTGGTAATAGGTTTACCAGGCTTGCATAATGTAGAAAATTCGATAGCAGCTATTGCAGTTGCGCAACAATTAGGTATTAAGGGTGATGTTATTAACAACGCCTTACGTTCTTTTAAAGGAGTTAAGCGTCGGTTCGATTATCACGTAAAATCAAAGTCGGTGGTTTATATTGATGATTATGCGCATCATCCGGAAGAGTTAAAAGCAGCTATTACAGCGGCTAAACAACTCTATCCAGATAACCAAATAACTGGCATCTTTCAACCACATTTATTTTCTCGCACGCGCGATTTTGCAGATGCCTTTGCCGAGAGTTTAGATTTGTTAGACGAGTGCGTGTTATTAGAAATATATCCAGCGCGCGAAAAACCAATTGATGGTATAAACTCGCAATTGTTGTTAAATAAAATGAAGTTGGAAAAGAAATATTTAATACAAAAAGAAAATGTATTAGCGTTTTTAAAATTAAATAGGCCGCAAGTGTTACTTACGTTGGGTGCAGGAGACATAGATGCGCTGATTAAACCAATAGAGGAACTACTGAATGAAAAAGAGTAAAATATTAAACGTATTGTTATTTTAAATAAGCTTACTGTAACGATTACAAAACAAAAATGAAAAAAATTAATTTTAAACAAATATTAACTGTCGTTCTTTGGATTATTGGATTATCAAGTGTTTTGGTTTCTTTGGCCTTTGTTACAAAAAAAGAAAAATTAACTGTAGTTGAAAACATGAGTGTTTCGGTTTTAAATACCGATGATAATTTATTTATTGATGAATCAGATGTCAAAGAATTTTTTAACGATCGTAAAGATTCGATATTAAATACACAACTTAAAAACATTAA
>JAYSUQ010000304.1:0-2639 GCA_043718985.1 Bacteroidota bacterium
TATTTAGTACTATTTATAATTTATTACATTTAAATATTACACACCAAATAAATTGGTATTACACAGATGAAAATGAAGACTCTTTTGAAAAAGGAGAAATGGCCGTAGCTATTATACCTGTAACAATTACGTTTATTAAAAAATAAGCATATTAATGCGCCTCTAACCAATTATTTCCCACTCCCATTCCAACCTCAACTGGCACATTTAATTGCAATGCATTTTGCATGTGTTTTTCTATAATTGGTTTTAATAATTCGAGCTCAGGTTTATAAATATCAAACACTAACTCATCGTGTACTTGCAAAATCATGCGCGATTTTATATCCATTAATTTTAGTTCGTTATGTATGTTTATCATCGCCACTTTTATCATATCAGCCGCACTGCCTTGTATGGGTGCGTTAATGGCGTTACGTTCGGCAAACGAGCGCACGGTTTGGTTTGGTGATGTGATATCTTTTAACCAACGCTTACGCCCTAATAAAGTTTGAACATAACCGTTTTCGCGTGCAAAATTAATTTCGGTATCCATGTAGGTTTTAATTGATGCGTATTGCGCAAAATAATTATCAATTAATTGTTTTGCTTCGGCACGAGGTATGTTTAAATTATCTGCTAACCCAAAGGCTCCTTGCCCGTATATAATTCCAAAATTTACACTCTTAGCTTTGTAGCGCATGTCTTTTGTTACGTCACTTTCATCAATACCATAAACTTTTGCAGCTGTGGCAGTATGTATATCTTTACCTAAATTAAAAGCCTCGCACATGTTTTTATCGCCACTAATAGATGCAACTATTCGTAATTCAATTTGAGAATAATCGGCACTTAATAACACATAATCATCGTTTCGAGGTATAAAAGCTTTTCGTATTTGTTTACCTCTTTCGGTACGCACTGGTATGTTTTGTAAGTTTGGGTTATCTGAACTAAGCCTGCCTGTAACTGCCACAACCTGATTAAATGTAGTGTGTAGTCTGTTTGTTTTTTCGTTTACTAATAACGGTAAGGTGTCAACGTAAGTCGATTTTAATTTTACTAATTCACGGTAATCTAAAATCTTAGCAATAATAGGGTGTTTGCCTTCTAACTTCGATAAAATATCTTCGCCAGTTGCATACTGTCCCGTTTTTGTTTTTTTAGGTTTATCGCTCACTTTTAAATAATCAAATAAAATTTCGCCCACTTGTTTTGGCGATGATATATTAAATTTAGTTCCAGCTAAGGTTTGTATTTCAGCTTCAACAATCACAATGTCATCTTGTAACTGAGCCGAAAACTCTTGCAACGCATTTACATCTAAATTTATACCCTCCCTTTCCATTGCCGCTAATGCTTCTATTAATGGCACTTCAACTTCGTAAAATAATTTTTCGGTACCCGAGTTTTTTAATTCGGGTTCAAACAAATGTTTTAGTTTTAAAGTCACGTCGGCATCTTCGGCGGCGTAATCCTTAATAACATCAATTGGCACACTGCGCATGGTACCTTGTTCTTTTCCTTTTTTACCAATTAATGTTTCAATACTAATTGGATTGTAATCTAAATATGTTTGCGCCAACACATTCATTCCATGGCGCATATCAGGCATAAATAAAAAATGAGCAATCATTGTATCCCATAATTTATTTTTTATTTGAATGTTATAATTTTTTAAAACTTGTAAATCGTACTTAATGTTTTGTCCTATTAATGTTTTTGTGGTATCTAAAAATAAATCTTTAAATTTATTTATAACGTTTTGCGCCTTAATACTATCTTCATTTACTGGTACGTAATATGCTTCGTTAGGTTTAACCGAAAACGACATGCCAACAACCTCTGCCAAAATCGTGTCTAAACTTGTGGTTTCTGTATCAAAACAAAATTCGGTATGTGCATTTAAAATTAACAGTAAATTATTAATGCTTTCATCAGTATCACATAATATATAGTTTGGTTTAGTATCTAATATTGTTTTATAAACTTTAACCTCTTGTTCGGCAACAGCAGTAATGTTTTCTTCGCTAAACAAATTGCCACCATTAAATAAATCAGGCTTTTCTTTTTTAGCAATCTCTTGTTTATCTAATTTAGGTGCGCCTAAGGTGTTTGCAGGTTGCATGGTGGGCGAGCCAATATCTTCGCCTAATAGTTTTTGTGCAAGGTTTCTAAATTCGAGTTCTAAAAACAATTCGCGTATGGCATCTTTATTTATTTCTTTTCGTGCTAATTCTTGCTCGTTAAATTCTATTGGTACATCTAAAATAATAGTTGCCAACCATTTGCTTTGTAGTGCTTTTTCTTTGTTAGCCTCAACTTTTTCTTTTAGCTTACCTTTTAATTTATCGGTGTTCAAATATAAATTTTCAATAGTGCCATAGTCTTTAACAAGCTGTATGGCTGTTTTTTCGCCTACTCCAGGTATGCCAGGTATATTATCTACCTTATCGCCCATTAAGCCAAGTATATCAATTAACTCTAACACATTGCGAATTTCCCATTTTTTGCAAATTTCGTCAACCCCCAAAATTTCAACGCCATTACCTAACCGTGCTGGTTTATAAATAAATGTATTTTCATCAACTAGTTGTCCATAATCTTTATCGGGGGTCATCATATAGGTTGTAAAACCTACGATTCTGCTTTTCGGGCTA